>NZ_CBFHWH010000015.1:31800-39968 GCF_965659035.1 Aequoribacter sp.
TAAGGTTGTTCCATTTCGCGTAGCAAGGCTTCTCGGTCTAAACCGTTGGCATCGACAATACGGCTGATGTTGCGCATGTGCAAAATGCCTTCGATATTATTGATGTCTTCGCGCCATACGGGTAATCGCGTATGTTCTGAAGCTTGCAGCGTCTTCATGATCTCTTCATCGGTATCATCAAGGTCAATGCCGTATACCTCGTTGCGAGGCACCATAATGTCATCGACACTGACTTCCTCGAGATCTAGGATGTTTAGCAGCATTCCGCGGTGCCGAGTCGGAATCAATTGACTCGACTCGTTAACGATAGTGCGCAGCTCGTCGGACGATACGGAATCGTTGCTGGTGTTTTCTGGGTTTACCCCGAGAAGTTTAAGCAGGCCATTGGTGACGCCGTTGATGGCCCACACCAATGGGTACATGATTTTCATCAGCGGTAACAACACAATGCTTGCCGGAAAGGCAATACGCTCGGGGTGCAACGCCGCAATCGTTTTTGGTGTGATCTCGGCAAAAATTAAGATCACCAGCGTCAGTACCAAGGTCGCGATGGCGATACCAGCGTCACCGAACAGGCGGATCGCGATCACCGTCGCGATAGCAGAGGCCAGAATATTGACCAAGTTGTTGCCGATTAATATAAGGCCGATGAGTCTGTCGGGTCGCTCAAGCAATTGACTGGCACGCTCTGCACCCTTGTGCTTTTCGTTGCGCAAGTGTTTCAGGCGGAATCGGTTGAGTGACATCATCCCTGTTTCTGAAGACGAGAAAAAACCCGACAGGACGATTAAGATGGCGAGAGCTGTAAACAGCAGCTCTAAGGGCGCTTCGTTCAACGCTGTGTGAATCTCATATGTCTATTGAGGTGTAAGTGTCTCGAACTTCTGGCCAGCACGCAAGCGACAAAACGAGACTTTTCTAGTCTAAGAGCCACTGCAGTACAAATTTTGAGCCGAAGTAGGCTAGCAGGATCAGGGAAAATCCAGCGAGAGTAAGTTTTACCGCGGTTCTCGATCGCCAGCCCTGCTGGTGATGCCCCCATAAAAGACTGGCGTAAACCAACCAAGCGCTGATGGTGAAGACCGTTTTGTGCGCCACATGCTGAGCGAGCATGTCTTCCAAAAAAACAAAACCTGTAATGATGGCTAAGCTGAGAACCACAAAGCCAATCCACAAGAGCTCGAAGAGCAAGCGTTCCATTTTTTGGAGTGGTGGCAACCAACGAGTCACTCCTAAGTTGTGATGTTTGCGCAGCTGTCGATCTTGTAAGGCGACGAGCCCGGCCTGCATGGCCGCAATTGCCAGCAAGGCGTTGGCAGATAATGAACATGCAATGTGAATGACAACGCCCGGTGCCAAAGAAGTGGCCTGCATCTCGCTTGGCGCCAGTACGCTGACCAATACGGTCAGGGCGGAGAGTGGGAATAGACCAATCAACACCGTTTGCAAGGGTCTGATGACCAGCAACAGTGCGGCGACGACATTGGTTAACAGGAATGCGAGTGATGAGGCCTCGATAAACCCCAGCGGCGCGAGCGCGTGGGACTGCAAAGCCCCAAAAACTAAGTAAGCGTGCAAGATAATTGCGAGTGCGCCGCTGCTCAAGGCCAAAACAGAGCTGGCTCCACGGTGTCTGGGTGCATAGTAAAGTTGATGTCCAGCGGCCAGGAAATACGCTGTGGCTGTCGCTAAAGCAATAATCAAGGCGGTCATGAGTGGGCGCTGGCCTGTGGTTGACGTATAATCCTCCTTTGTACCCAGATCGAGTCACATAATCAATAGGGCAGAGGCCCTAGAGAGGTCAGCATGTTTCAAAGTTTGTCAGATCGCTTGTCTGCGACCCTAAAATCCATTTCCGGTAAAGCGAAGCTGAGTGAAGATAATATTCAAGGCACATTGCGCGAGGTGCGTATGGCCTTGCTTGAGGCCGATGTTGCTTTACCCGTCGTTAAAACGTTTACGGAGGCGGTTAAGCAGCGGGCATTAGGTCAAGAAGTGGCTCAGGCTCTAAGCCCTGGGCAAGCTTTTCTAAAAATCGTTCAATCAGAGCTTGAGTCCACCATGGGCTCGGCCAACGAGTCGTTGAACCTTGCTGCGCAACCTCCAGCTATTATCTTGATGGCCGGTCTACAGGGTGCGGGTAAAACGACATCGGTGGCTAAATTGGCGCGTCGTTTGATCGAACGCGAGAAGAAATCAGTCTCGGTGGTCAGTGCTGACGTTTATCGTCCGGCAGCAATCAAGCAGCTAGAAACCTTGGCTCAGGAGGTCGGTGCTCGTTTTATTCCAAGCGAGATTAACCAATCTCCGGTTGAGATTGCCAAGCGCGCGGTGCAAACGGCGAAAACACAATTTAGCGATGTGCTGTTGGTAGATACTGCGGGACGGCTCGCCATTGATGCAGAAATGATGGCGGAGATAAAAGACCTGCATGCGGCGATTAACCCAATAGAAACCTTGTTCGTCGTTGATGCGATGACCGGGCAAGATGCGGCCAATACTGCGAAGGCCTTCGGTGACGCCTTGCCTCTAACAGGCGTGATTTTGACCAAAGTCGATGCCGACGTGCGTGGTGGTGCGGCTCTGTCAGTTCGTTCCATTACTGGCAAGCCGATCAAGTTTTTAGGTGTAGGCGAAAAAACGCAGGCGCTGGACCCTTTTCACCCCGACCGAATAGCCTCGCGCATTTTGGGGATGGGCGATGTCTTATCGCTTATTGAAGAGGCCGAGCAAAAGGTTGATAAGGCCAAAGCGGAACGTATCGCCAAGAAAGTGAAAGCAGGTAAGCGCTTTGACTTAGAGGATTTTCGTGACCAATTACAGCAAATGAACAATATGGGTGGAGTAACGGGTATGTTGGATAAACTCCCCGGTATGGGCGGTATGGCCCAGGCTGCTCAGGGCATGGACCCCAAAATGTTTATGCGTATGGAGGCTATGATCAACTCGATGACGCCGAAAGAGCGTCGCAACCCTGATTTAATCGCGGGCTCGCGTAAGCGTCGTATCACCCTGGGCTCTGGCACACAGGTCCAAGATCTAAATCGCCTACTTAAACAGCATAAACAGATGCAAAAGATGATGAAAAAGATGAAGGGCGGAGGCCTCGAACGAATGATGCGAGGCATGGCCGGTAACATGCCAAAGGGCGGTGGTTTTCCCTTTCGGTAAATGATTGAGAAATTACGAAAGCTTGTGAAAAATCGGGCTTTCAAAGCGGGGCGTTTTTCCGTATGATACGCGCCTTTCCGGCAAGGGTGCCGGTATTGCCTCTGTAACACCAAGAATTTGGGGCGTTCAAACTAACAGGAACACATTTATGGTAACAATTCGATTGGCAAGAGGCGGAGCAAAAAAGCGTCCTTTCTACCACTTTACTGTGGCTGATAGCCGTAACTCTCGCAATGGCCGTTTTATTGAGCGTGTGGGCTTTTTTAACCCGACAGCTCGTGGGCAGGAAGATCGTTTGCGCGTTGATTTTGATCGCGTTGACTACTGGCGTAGTAATGGCGCGCAAGTGTCAGATCGCGTTGCCAGCCTGTTGAAAGAGGCTTCAAGCTCAGCTGAGGCCTAAGTCCCATGGCGGGCGATGATCTCATTACGGTCGGGCGAGTGCTCGGCGCGCATGGGGTCAAAGGATGGGTAAGGATAAGAAGTTTTACCGATCCAGAAGAGCAATTATTTGAGTATGCGCCTTTGTATTTGATGCAAAGAGGCAGCAAAACCGCGTTTGAAGTTGAGGCTCGCAAAGGTCTGACAAAAGGCTGGTCAGTAAAGCTTAAAGGGCTTGATGATCGAAACGCGGCGGAGTTGTTACAGGGTGTCGATATAACGATGCCGTCCGCGATGCTCCCGGAGTTAGCGGAAGACGAATTCTACTGGCGCGACTTGATTGGCATGACAGTAGTTACAAAAGGGGTGTTGCTCGGCGAAGTGAGTAGCATGCTTGAAACAGGCGCAAACGATGTGCTCGTTGTTAAAAGCACTGAAGGTAGCGTCGATGAGCAAGAGAGGTTGATTCCATTCTTGCTTGAGCGAGTTGTTCTCGGCGTTGATATAGCGTCGAATACCATTGAGGTCGATTGGGATCCTGAGTGGTAAAGGGGAGGTAAAGCAATGCAGTTAATGCTTGTGACACTTTTTCCCGAAATGTTGACTGCCCTGACACGGTCAGGGGTCACGAGCAGGGCCTGCGACTTGGGCTTAGTGCAGATTGGTGCGATAAATCCGCGTGATTATGCATTTAATAAGCACAAGTCGGTCGATGATCGTCCTTATGGCGGTGGGCCCGGCATGGTAATGGCGATTGAGCCTTTGCGTTTGGCTATTGACCAGGCGCGAAAGCAGGCGCAGAACGCACGAGTGGTGTACATGTCGCCACAAGGGCAACCTCTAACACAAGAGCGTGTTAAAGAGTTGGCAAGTAACGAAGCGTTGATTTTTGTAGCGGGACGTTACGAAGGGATAGATGAGCGGCTGATCGCAGCGGAAGTTGACGAAGAAATCTCGATCGGAGATTACGTCTTAAGCGGTGGTGAGTTGCCGGCGATGGTAGTGATGGACGCGGTTTGTCGATGGGTCCCTGGTGTGTTGGGCCACGATCAATCGGCGGAGCAAGACTCGTTTGTTAACGGGCTTCTCGATTGCGAGCACTACACACGCCCAGAAGTATACGAGGGCCAGGCTGTGCCCGATGTGCTGCTCAGTGGTAATCACGAGCGCATACGGAAATGGCGTTTACAGCGGTCGCTGGTTAGGACATTAGAACGACGTCCTGATCTGATGGAACAACGCGAGTTAACGCGGGAAGAAAAGACGCTGTTGGACGAGTATTTGGCGCAGCAGCAAACAGATTAAGTAGATCGAGCCGGCGTGAGCGGGTTTCAAAAGGAGTAGCAACGATGAGTAACATTATTTCTCAGCTTGAAGCAGAGCAAATGAGCAAGGAAATCCCTGAGTTTAGCCCCGGTGATACCGTGGTCGTTCAGGTTCGTGTAAAAGAAGGTAACCGCGAGCGTTTGCAGGCCTTCGAAGGCGTTTGCTTGGGCATTAAAAATCGCGGCCTGAATTCTGCGTTCACTTTGCGCAAGATTTCTCATGGTGTTGGTGTTGAGCGTACCTTCCAGACTTACAGCCCCTTAGTGGAAAGCATTTCGGTCAAACGTCGCGGTGACGTTCGTCAAGCGAAGCTTTACTACTTGCGTGAACTGAGCGGTAAAGCGGCTCGCATTAAAGAAAAGCTGTCCAATTAAACGACTTCTCTGGGCTTCGGCTCGGACATCTTTTGCAAAGCGCTGGCTTCGGTCGGCGTTTTTTGCGTTCTAGTACAACTCCTTGCTGACGTCGTGGTAGAGTTCAGGAATCGTGGTTAAACGCTCAAGTGCTATGGCGACGTCTCCTGATATCGAGCAATTCATTGACGCCTTGTGGATGGAGAGGGGTCTCTCTGACAATTCGTTGAGCGCGTATCGCACCGATCTTGCCCACTACCAGGCCTGGTTAGACAAAGCGGTCGCTGGCAGGCCGCTACGTCAAGCTGACGGAGCGGACTTGCAGCGCTATTTGGGACTTCGATTGAAGCAGGGGCGTTCGCCTCGATCAACGGCTCGTTTACTATCGTGTTTGCGAAGTTTTTATCGCTATGCCTTGCGGCAAAGCTGGTGCGTAACGGATCCAACAGCGGATGTTGAGTCACCTAAAATGGGGCGTGCGTTACCTAAGTCGCTATCTGAGCAGGATGTTGATGCCCTGCTCAGTGCCCCAAACGTCGAAAGCCCAATTGAATTGCGCGACAAGGCGATGCTTGAGTTGTTGTATGCTTGCGGTTTGCGTGTTAGCGAATTGGTAGGGCTCACGCAGCTTAATGTCAGTGTTAATCAAGGCGTTGTGCGTGTATTAGGCAAAGGTTCGAAAGAGCGATTGGTGCCGATGGGCGAGGAGGCGCTGGATTGGCTTATGCGTTATCTGCGCGAAGGGCGCCCACTGATCGTCGAAAAAAAAGCGAACGATTGGTTGTTTCCCAGTATTCGCGGGCAAGGTATGACGCGCCAAACCTTTTGGCATCGAATCAAACTGTATGCGAAGCGGGCGGGAATTAAGGCACCTCTGTCTCCACACACCTTGCGTCACGCTTTTGCGACCCATCTTTTGAATCACGGGGCCGACTTGCGAGTCGTTCAAATGCTATTGGGTCACTCCGATCTAACGACAACGCAAATTTATACTCACGTAGCACAGCAACGCTTGCAAGATTTGCACGCAAAGCACCATCCAAGGGGCTAGAGCCATACCAACTGTGTGCGACACAGGGTACAATAAGACGTTTTCGAACGTGCAATTCACAATGCCCAGAGACCTATGATGAAAAACCTTCAGAAGATCTTGATTGTCTGCCTGTTAGCCATGCTTGCGTCCCGCGTTTTTGGAGCGGACGACGATGCCGAGTCACGTTTAAAACAGACGCTTGAGGCGAGTCTAGCGGGCATGGTGGTTGAGTCTATAAAACCCGCGGGCGTCGACGCGCTTTACGAAGTGACGTTCCGGAACGGTCCTACGATTGTGGCCCACGAGTCAGGTTCGTATTTTTTTGTAGGCGATTTGTTCTCGGTGCTTGAAAGTGGTGTCGTCAACCTTACTGAGATGCGCCGCAATGGCGAACGGGCCAAATTGATGGCATCGGTTAAGGACAGCGATACCACAATTTTTATGCCGGAGGGTGAGGTCAAAGCTGTCATTAGCGTGTTTACCGATACGACTTGTTATTACTGCCGCAAGCTGCACGCTGAGGTGCCTCGTCTGAACGAGCTAGGGGTCGAGGTGCGCTATCTGGCGTATCCACGTTATGGTCTAAATCCTGCGGACAAAAATCGTCGAGGACTGGATGAACTAGTTAGCACTTGGTGCTCTGATGACCGAGCGGATACCCTGACTGCATACAAAAACAACGAGAGTAGAGCACTCAAAACCTGTGCCAGTACCTTAGTTACCGAGCAGTTTAACTTGGGTCGTGCCGTTGGCGTGAACGGTACTCCCGCGATCGTTTTAGACTCGGGCGAGCTCATCCCAGGCTACAAGACAGCCGACCAACTCGCCGAGATTTTGGGTATTACCGAAGAGTAACAACTGAGCGCACGCGCGCTTGCATTTTAGACTAGGCCTGCGGGCCCCTTTATTTTTGGAATCACTGTGAACGACCATTTTGCACGAATCGACCGTCTCCCTCCTTACGTCTTCAATATTACAGGACAGCTCAAGCAGGAAGCCCGCGCGCGGGGCGAAGATATCATTGACTTTGGTATGGGTAACCCCGATCAACCTACGCCACAGCACATCGTAGACAAGTTGGTCGAGACCGCACAGCGTGGCGATACACATCGTTACTCGCAGTCTAAGGGTATTCCTCGGTTGCGTCGGGCCATTACCACTTGGTATAAAAACCGGTACGACGTCGATTTAGATCCAGAAACAGAGGCCATTGTTACACTGGGCTCAAAAGAAGGCCTGGCCCACCTGGCTTTGGCTACTACTGGGCCTGGTGATGCGATTTTGGTGCCTAACCCAAGCTATCCGATTCACCCCTACGGTTTCGTGATTTCCGGTGCGGATATTCGCCACGTCCCCATGAGCGATGAACACCAGTTTTTTGAAGAATTAGAAAACTCGATCAAGAATTCGTGGCCGCGCCCCAAGATGTTGGTGCTTAGTTTCCCGTCGAACCCAACGACGCAGTGCGTGCAGTTGGAGTTTTTTGAGCGTGTCATCGCCATTGCGAAAGAATATGGCATATGGGTGGTTCAAGATTTAGCCTACGCTGATCTTTGCTTTGATGGGTACGTCGCTCCATCGATCATGCAGGTCGAGGGCGCGAAAGATATCGCAGTTGAATTTTTTACAATGTCGAAAAGTTACAACATGCCTGGCTGGCGTGTTGGCTTTTGCGTGGGCAACCCCACTTTGGTTGGCGCTTTGGCTAAGGTAAAAAGTTACCTTGATTACGGTATGTTCACACCCATACAGGTTGCCGCAATTGCCGCCTTAGAGGGCGATCAATCTTGTGTCAGCGATATTGTGGCTTTGTACAAAAGCCGCCGCGATGTGCTTTGCAGCGGCCTAAACAATGCAGGCTGGCCTGTTGTACCCCCCAAAGCGACGATGTTTGTCTGGGCTCA
>NZ_CBFHWH010000016.1:0-4473 GCF_965659035.1 Aequoribacter sp.
CCACAACGGCCTGAAGTTCGTCGCGCTGCAAGTGATCTAACAGGCCCTCGGTGACACAAATAACCGCATCACGCGGCGCTAAACCGGCCGCAAAGGCATTCATACCACGCTCTCTAGGCAACCAGTAAACACCGGGCACCGGCATATTTGCCGCCAAAGCAATTTCAGCTACGACATTTTGGTATTGCCGCAATTTAGGCTCACCGGTATTGGGGGGCACACGAACAGCCCCCATCATTTCCGCAACTGCCGCGCCGCCCGCCGACAGCTGGGTCCAACGTAGCAGGACCACAATACCAATTAAAATGATCATCGCGCCGCTTACAAACAGGAATTGACGCGTCGCAAAATAGTCTGCCCAGCCAGCCGAACCACTCGGCAATCCCATGAACACAAAGATCGAGACAAAGAGATTCGCCGCCAGAATGAGTCCTGCAGACGCAACAACAAACAGCAACACCAGCAGTCGAGTATTACGTCGCGCCAGATCTTGACCCTTAAAAAAATCCATAGGCTTTAGAAGCTGACCTTCGGCGCCTCTTGAATTGCGGCGGAATCGGCAAACACCAACAGTTCTGCATCAACGCCATGACCTATCTTGGCGGCAACAAGTACAGCGGGAAAGGCCTGGCGATAGGTGTTGTAGGCGAGAACACTGTCGTTATAGCCTTGACGAGCGAAGGCCACCCGGTTTTCGGTACTGCTGAGTTCCTCGGTCAATTGCTGCATGTTGGCTGACGCCTTTAGATCGGGGTAAGCCTCCATCGTCACACTCAGCTTACTCAAAGCGGATTGAAGCACCGACTCAGCATCCGCGAGCGCAGCAACACCTCCACCCGATGCTAGGGCAGAGAGTGCGGCCGTGGCCTCATTACGCGCTACCACCACGGCTTCCAAAGTGGCGCTCTCGTGCGCCATATAAGCTCGCGCCGTTTCAACCAAATTAGGAATTAAATCGTGCCGTCGCTTCAGCTGCACCTCAATCTGCGCAAAAGCGTTCTTGTAACGATTTTTGAGCGCGACCAAGTTGTTGTATGTCGCAATCAACCAAATAACGACGACCGTCAGCGTTAGAAGAATCAATAGCGTAAGCCAGTCCATATCACCGCTCCTTGTTGGGTTAGCAACAGTTTACCCGATTCGCAATAACAGCCAAGCAAAGTCATCAATTTCATCCACCCCCTTGCATGGCCAATGAATTTTAGTGCAACATGTTCAACAGGCAGGAAGCCTAAACACCAGACCGCACTATCGTTAACAAGGAGGTTACGATGCAGCGTTTATCTTTAAGTGTGCGCGATACTCTGTGCAGCACTGCACCTATTATTCGTACACCACACGTAAAACGTACTTACGACGCCACTAACACAACCCAAGCGGTGCTTAAAGCACTGCTGAATAATGACCTGCGTTTTTGCGATGCGCCCAATGTGGCTCGTTCACTGGGAATTAGCGCCAGCACAATGAGGCGCAGACTTAAAGAAGACAACACTAGCTTCTCGCATTTAAGTGATAGGGTCAGACAGTATCGATGCGAACAGATGCTCACGAAAAAGTGGCTACCCGGAAAATGTCTTGCAGCAGAGCTTGGTTACAACGAGACCAATTCGTTTTATCGGGCATTTCGCCGCTGGACTGGGCTCGCCTACCGAGATTATAAAAAACGTCTACACTAGGTCACTGGCAGGGCTGCTAATCGATATGAACGACTTGATTGCGGCCCTGCTCCTTGCCACGATACAGAGCGCGATCGGCGCGACTGATCACAGAATCAAGGGTGTCATCTGAGCGATAGTATGCGACACCGACAGTTGCCGTGACGTCGACGTAGAAGGTCTGCGCCGCTTCGCCCTCGCAATAAAATGGCCGAGAACCAATCATCGTATGCAACGCTTGCAGCCGCGCTTGAGCAGCTTGACGATCGAGCCCCTCTAAAATCAATATGAATTCTTCACCGCCCCAGCGCCCGACTAAGTCATGCGATCGGCAAAATACCCGCAGGCGTTCAGCGAACTCCGCCAAAACTTGATCGCCTACTTGGTGGCCGTGCTGGTCATTTAACCGTTTAAAATGATCAATATCCAGCAGGGCGACCACCACCGGCTTACTCACATCGACGGGACGCGACAAAAGGGACCGCGCTTTGTCTTCAAGACCTCGGCGATTATCCAGCTGCGTTAGACTATCCCGTTCTGACAAGGATCGTAACTTACCATTGATGTCCTCCAGCTCAGCCAATTTAACCGCAACCGCGGCCTCTAAGACCTCCACCTGAGCACCAAAGCGATTCGCGATTAAAATCGCCATGGTGGCTGCCAACATGAGAAAACCGTAGGGGTAAAGAACCGCCCAAGTGCTCTGGTACGAAAACAACTCCCGCACCATATCGTGCCAACCCAGGACCAGAAACAGCACAACGGCCAACACAACTACCTTGGCCTCAGCGACGCCAGCACGAAATTTTTGCCACAACAACGTAGCGACTGCAGGCACCGACAAGAGGAACACCAACCAAAACACGTCTCTTACGCCCAGCAATACAGAGAGTGAAGGCTGCAGCACAAACACAGCAGAGGCGCCTAATGTGACTAAATGATACACAACAAACCATTTAGGGAAGGGTTCAGCGAGCAAGCTCCATAACAAGCGCTGCCCCCCCAGCACCAAGGCCGTGAACGATAAAAACAAAAGACGTTCAGAGAGTTGTACCGACCACCCCAAGAGCTCACGCCAATCGTGGAAGATAAAAGTAAATAGACCCGTACTCAAGGTCACCACGCCGAACCAGAAATAGTCGCGCAAGGCGTGCGATCGCCGGTACAAGTAAAATGAGAACAGCGAAAAAAGAAACAGCACAAACGCAATAAACAAGGCCGGGAGCTTGCTTGCTCGCAGCTCCCGCTTCAGCGCAACGTAATCGCCTAAGATCTGAGAATGCTCAACAAATTTAGCGCCGCTGTCACTGAAACGCAAAGACTCACCCCAAATCCTAATGGCAACCACCAAACGACCATCAGAGGTAATCGCCTCGACCGGAATGCGCCACACATTGACCTTGCGAAAATCTGGGACACCCCCATTGTCGACCTGTCCAATTGAGCCCAGTTTCATACCACCCGCGTACACATCTGCGGCTTGCCTAATCGGCCCGAACCGCAAGCCGAGACGAGCCGCTCTCGCGTAATCGAGCGGCAGGTCAAACTGTAATTCTTTGCGCAGCCAAATCACATGACCACTCGCGGGATAGCCAGCGCTGGGCCATGCGTCTGTTAAATTTTGTGTAGGCCAAGTAGAGTGGTCATAGTCAAGCTCAGCATAGCGATAGTCGTCTTGTGGCATAAACGCCCAGTCATCGTTAATGGCGATGTTGCGCTCTAAGATCTGCTCTACGTCCACCGCATGAGCCTTAACGCCAAGCACTAGGAATAATAGAACCAGCAGTCTCATCATGACAAGGCACCCTGAGATACACTGGGGCGCTCTGACACAACCTGACATCGCCCTCGCGTTTTACCCTCGTATAAGGCCACATCGGCTCGCGCAATAAGGCTTTCGAGCGAATCGCCCAAACGCCATTGGGCCACACCAAACGTCATGGTTAAACCTAAGCGAATACCATCAATGCGGAAAATTTGTGAGGTTAAAGAATCACATAAGCGCTGCGCGAGAGTTTGTGCGCCCGACAGGCTCAACTCGGGGAGTACGAGTATGAATTCCTCCCCGCCCCAACGCCCAAGAATGTCAACATCGCGAATATTCAGACCCAAATGCTGCGCCAAATGTTGCAGCACTCTATCACCTACGGCGTGTCCATAGCGGTCGTTAATCCGCTTAAAGTGATCGACATCGCACAAAATTAAACTCAGCGTCGAGCCCTGCGCCTGCATATTCGTGATTATCTGCTCGGCCGATTCTTGAAACCCGCGCCGATTTAACAATTGCGTCAGGGCATCCTCGCGAGCATGACGCGCCAGCCGCGAATTGGCGTCTCGCAACTGTTGAGTGCGTTCATTAACCAACTCGCCTAAATTATCCAAGACCGCAGCATATTGTCTGCTGAGCAGCACAGCCATACAGACAACCAACGAGAAAAACCCATACATTGACAGCATATTGCCCGGCGCCACATCAAAGAGCAAAGTCACAAATAGGTCGTGAACCGAGGTAGTAATGAAGGCCAAACTGCCGACGATAAAAACAAGAGCCTTGTCGTCACCTTCTCGCCATGCACGGTAGATCGTTTGCAAATATTGATAAACAAGCACTGCGGCAAACACCCGAAAAATATCAATCGCACCAAAATTAATTTCAAGACCAGGCACAACGGCTAATGCGGCACCCAAGCCTGCGCAAGCGATCGTTATGGCCCGCATGAAAGCAGTGAGTTCGACGTCCAAAATCGACCATACCGTGCGCACTAACAAGGGGGCCACGAAGCACACTGAGGCGTACTCGATTTTTTCATAGGTCACA
>NZ_CBFHWH010000016.1:4570-38479 GCF_965659035.1 Aequoribacter sp.
GTAGCAATACAGAGCTAGGGCGCTGGAAAGTAAGGCAAACCACAGGTACGACCGCAAACTCGCACTGCGGCTGTACACGTAAAATGAGAACAGCGCGCTCAAGAGAAACAGGGCGGCCATAAACAAGGGCGCCAAGGCAGTTTTGAAGTCCGCAGACGCGAGCGTGAAGTAATCGCCTAACCATAGCGTGTCGCCGTAAAAACCACCCCCCCAGCGCGAGGTTACGGCCTCGGGGCCGCCCCAGACACGAAGCGCAAGCACCAGAGATCCGTCGGCACTTACGGCCTCAGGGGGCACACGGACGACTAAATCCCGATCCCAGTCGGGCGAGGCATTCGGAGGCAGAAGTCCCCGCGACCCGATCAGCTCACCGCCGGCATAAAGCTCAAAAGCGCTGTAAACTCGGCCTATCTTTAGTCCCAAGTTACCCAAGAATTGTGGACTTTGCCGCGCTTGCCGTCCAAAATCGACCGTCAAGCGGTACCACGCGGTCTGTTGAGATTCGGGAAATCCACCTTTGGGCCATAAGGCATTTAAGGGGACTTGTTCCCAGCTGGCGTCATCGTAATCTAGTGCAGCATAGCGTGGTGAATCTCCAACCTTACGCTGCCAATCACGCTTAATTGCCATTGGCTCGCTCAACTGCGAGAGACTGAGACGAACACTACCAGACTGGGCATAAACCTCAGCGTTCAGCATCACTAGGGTACACAACAACGCCAGCAGCCAAAGAGCTGCAGTTAGCGCAGGTGACCTTAAGTGAACGCTTTTTCGCAAAGTTTAACTACCCCAGTCTGTCTATAGCCAACAATGAAGTCTAGTTACTTATTACAAGCAGGTAAAACTAAGTTGTGATCTAGCTCTCATAAAAACACGTAAGGTTGGAAAAAGTTGTCGAATCATGCACTCTAGAGCGGCAACGGAGAACGAAAATCATTTACAATCCCGCTTCAACTATCATTCACAACTGAGGAGTATTCTATGACCATTCAAGTAGGCGATTCGGTCCCAGCATGTAAACTGAAAACCATGGGCGCGGAAGGCCCTGTAGACATCACAACTGCAGAAATCTTTGACGGCAAAAAAGTCGTCCTATTCGCGGTTCCCGGCGCATTCACGCCCGGTTGTAGCATGACCCATCTTCCAGGCTATGTGGTCAACGCCGACAAAATCAAGGCGGCAGGTGTTGACACCATCGTTTGTATGGCGGTTAACGATGCGTTCGTGATGGGTGCATGGGGCAAAGCACAAAACGCTGAGGAAATTTTAATGTTGGCCGATGGTAATGGCGAACTCACCAAAGCATTGGGTCTTGAACTGGATGGTTCCGGTTTTGGTTTAGGCACTCGCAGCCAGCGCTTCGCCATGATCGTTGAAGACGGCAAAGTCACTCAACTCAATGTTGAGACAGGCCCAGGCGTCGATGTGAGCTCCGCAGAGACTATTATGCAGTCGCTATAAGTGACGACAGAGCGATGCGATGCATCGCTCTTTTTTTCACGCCAAAGTAACAAAACACACCACACTGATCACCAATGCTGCCAACAGGTTGATCTTAAAACCCTCGGCCGCCATGTCCCGAATCGTTAAGCGACCACTACCAAAGACGACCGAATTCGGCGCCGTCGCCACAGGCAACATGAATGCGCAGCTCGCACTCATCGCAGCGGGAACCATGATCAACTCTGGAGCAATGCCAGCGGACAGAGCCGTAGCTGCTAGAATTGGCATCAACAACGTTGTGCTTGCCGTGTTCGAAGTTGTTTCTGTTGTGAACGTTACAATTAAACAAATTGCCAGAATCAGAAAAAAGGTAGGCATGGCCGTTAATTCGACTAAGGACTGACCAATCGCGTCACTTAAACCCGAGCTGACAAAGCCCTTGGCTAGGCATATGCCGCCGGCAAACAATAACAAAACACCCCAAGGTATAGTTACCGCACGCTCCCAAGACAGCAAACGTCCACCCTTACCATCACTAATCATCGCCATAACCACAACAGCTAGCAATGCAACCGACGCGTCATTGGCATTTGGCAGTGCAAGCCACTGACTCCACCCGCCAAAGGGCTCACCGCGTGTAATCCATGCCAAGGCAGTCAAGCCAAAAACCCACAGCACTCGCTTTTCTGCGACCTCCCATGCGCCAACGCGTGGCAACTCGACATCAACCGCATCGGTAAAACGGCGAGATAATATCCAAGCCATCAAAGGAACTAAAATCAGGACAACGGGTACACCCCAGGACATCCAGCGACTAAAAGAAACGCTCTCGCCCACTGTGTTTTCGTACACTTGCATGAACACTAAATTAGGTGGCGTGCCGATCGGAGTACCCAAGCCACCAACACTTGCGCCATACGCCAAGCCCAGTAATAAGGGTATGGCAAGTTTTTCGGGCTGTCTCGCCGCATCGATCACCGCCAGAGCTACTGGTAGAAGCATTAAGGTTGTCGCGGTATTCGATATCCACATGCTTAAAAGTGCCGCAGCCAACATAAACCCGAGCACCAACCTCGGACCGCTGTGCGTTCCAACCACACGGATCATCCACAGAGCCATTCGACGGTGTGCACCACTGTGCTCCAGAGATTTAGACAATAAAAAACCACCCAGCAATAGCAAAATCAATGGCGAGCCATAAGCCTGACCCACCTGCGCAGGGGTAAGCACATCAAACAAAGGCAGCACCGCTAAAGGCAGCAGCGACGTTACGGGAATGGGCACCGCTTCAGACACCCACCAAACGACACACAGGCAAGCCAAGGCGGCAACCAATGCCATATCACTGTTACCTACGCTTGTAGACACAAGAGCAAATACGGCGACACTGATCGCCGGCCCCAACCACAGGCTGCTGCCGAACTTCATTCATCAACCTCAACAACAGCAATTCGAGTGCCTTTAAATGATCCCATGACAAGCTTGCTACCGACTTGCTGGGCTACCGTTGCTGCACCAAATTCGCTGCCGTCATGAACAAAAATGTCCTTCACCTCCCCATTCGCTGGCTCGTATTCCACAATCGCGAACGGAATCTGCAAATTGGTTTCAGGCGAGGCCTCGAGTGCTTGCACCATCTCCAGCATACCGGCTCGATGCGAGGCAATGCGAATTTTACCGTCTTGCCCCCAACTCAAATTGTCGCCGTTCAATACTGCCGCCGAGCCCAGCTCAGTACCGTCAAGTGCAAAGGTTTTGACCAGCCCGTCGATATACATATTGACGTGAAACTGACTGCCATCTGGCGCAGCGATAACGCCATTGGGATACCGCCCTTCGGTGTTAGGCACCCGCCTCCAGCCAGAGGTTTGCTCCCACTGCCTGACGTAACCTGTGTTAAACCCCACCAAGGCCTTGGCAATAGACCACAGCTCACTGCCAACAAAGGGGGTAGTGCTTAAAAAACCGCCGCCCGGTAGTGCCGCCACGTCATTCAGACTCTCGTCATCAGGCGCCAAAACACAGCCTCTCCAAACCAAGGACTCGGGAGTCCCGAGCTCATCGGTCACGACCTGAAAAAATTCCACTGATTCACGCAATCCATGGTTCACCACCAATAGTTGCCATTGGCCATTCTCGCGTACAGACAAATCTATGCCGTGAAAGGTCATCTGATTGGGGTACACATTGCAGTCATCACTGCCCCAATCCGCTGCGCCTTCGACTGACAGCGCCGGGTATAATTCTCTCGGCTCATCAGTCACGCTATCAATTTTTAAGGCCAGCAGGCGGCCGCCGAGAATCATTTCGCCGACCAGAAGCGATTGACTATCACCGGCAAGCTCAATATCTTCAGGCGCTGTCAATCCGCAGACGGATGTTAAGGCAGATCCTTGTCCACAGCCATCTGCGGCACTTAAAGTAAGACTGAGCAGTCCCAAACAAGTTGCTAGGAGTATTTTTATCATTGTCGTTTCCATCATGTTTCGCTTGGTCTATCCTGTCGAAAGCCATTTAATATGTAAAGGATTGTGCGTTTAATAACGTGCCTACATGGGTTCATGCTGACTGATCAATTCCAACGTACTATCTCTTACCTGCGCTTGTCGGTGACCGATCGCTGCGACTTCCGTTGCGTGTACTGTATGGCTGAGGATATGACGTTTTTGCCTCGCCACGAGATTCTAAGCCTGGAAGAACTGAGTGAGATAGGCGCAGCATTCGTCGAACTGGGCGGTAAAAAAATACGCTTAACCGGCGGTGAACCGCTGATCCGCAAAGACTTTATCAAACTCGTTGACTCATTGGGCGCTCTTGCTGGACTTGAGCAGCTCGCCATTACGACCAACGGCTCACAGTTGTCATCCTGTGCCGATAAGCTCGCGGCGGCTGGCGTCACGTCGCTTAACGTGAGTTTAGATAGCTTAGATGCTGCCAAGTTCAAAACCATTACCCGTACCGGAGACTTGACCAAGGTCTTGGCTGGTATCGAAGCGGCACAAGCAGCAGGCATTAAGAATATTCGCCTCAACTCGGTCATCTTACAAACCTATAATCTCGACGACGTTGCGGCGCTTATCGACTTTGCCATAGACAAGCAAATCGACATCGCTTTTATTGAAGAGATGCCACTCGGTGAGATGCCTGACATCAATCGAGCAGAGCGCTGGTTATCCAACGAGACCTTAGTACAAGAGTTACGGTCACGGTATGACCTACAAGACGCTAGCACATTACAGTCCGACTCAGGCCCCGCGCGCTATCAGCACATCTCAGGTACGGACACTCGCATTGGTTTTATCTCGCCACACAGCCACAATTTTTGCGCCACTTGTAATCGTATTCGCGTCACGGTCGAAGGTCGCCTGCTACTCTGTTTGGGTAACGAGCACTCGTTAGATTTAAGAGCTATACTCAGAGCAACCGATTACACCCGAGAAACGCTCAAGCAAGCCATTGTTGACGCGCTGGCTTTTAAACCCGAGCGTCATCACTTTTACGATCCAGAGCACCCACAAATCCTCAGATTTATGAATGCCACGGGTGGCTGATTGACCTAAAGAGCAATACAAGGATAAATAATGAGCAGTACCCTGAGCAGTATCGACTCAATCATCAGCGCTTTCGCCGAGCACGGATACATTTGCAGCGAAAAAATCGCAACAGCGGTGTTTCTGGCCAATGCGCTCGAGAAGCCCATTCTCATCGAAGGGCCGCCAGGAGTTGGAAAAACGGAACTTGCCAACACAATGGCCCTGATCACAGAACAAGAACTCATTCGCCTTCAGTGTTACGAAGGCTTAGATGAAGCGAAGGCTCTGTATGAATGGAAATACGGCAAACAGCTGCTTTACACCCAAATTCTGAAAGAGAAACTCGGCGACTTGCTTGAGGGCACCCAAGGCCTCGATGGCGCTATGGACCGACTGCACAGCTTTAGCGATGTATTTTATTCCGAGCGTTTCATCGAGCCTCGCCCCCTGCTCAAGGCTTTAACCTCCTCCGATGGCGCGGTATTACTGATCGATGAAATCGATAAGGCTGATCAGGAGTTCGAGTCTTTATTGCTCGAGGTATTGGGGCACTACCAAACCTCGATACCAGAATTAGGTACCATCAAAGCAGAAGTAGCCCCGCGCGTGTTTCTGACCAGTAACAATACCCGAGATTTATCGGATGCACTAAAACGCCGCTGCTTGCATTTGTACATCCCCTATCCTGATGAGCGCTTAGAGCAAAAAATTATTGCCTCTCGTTTACCCGAGATCGATCCAGACTTAAATCGTCAGCTAGTCGGCTTTGTGCATGGCCTGCGATCCTTAGACCTCAAAAAAGCACCGGCGATTTCCGAGACCATTGACTGGGCGCGCAGTCTAGTTTTACTCAAGGCGAATCAATTAGATCGCCAACTTGTGCGTGACACCCTCAATGTGCTGCTCAAATTCGAACACGACATCGAAGCCGCCACTGAGAAATTGGGAGACTTGCTAAAACCCAGTGTGAGCGGTACCTCTCGAGCCGTCAACTGATGCAGGCGGAGTTATTACAGTTCATGCAGCTCGCGCGCCGGCAAGGCGTGCGGATATCGCCCGCAGAGAGCATGGACGCCTTACAGGCCGCACAAGCCGTAGGACTCGATTCACCTACTTTATTGCGTGAGTCTATGGCCATGACGCTGGCAAAGACCATCGAAGAAGAGGCCATCTGCAAAGCCTGCTTTGATCAGTTTTTTTCACAGCAAACTAACGATGGTCAAACGGAAGAAAACGCGTCTTCATCAGACGAGAAAGCGACGCTCAATGATCAACAGCAGCTTGCCGAAGTACTGGCGAGCGACGAAAAAACACAAGAACTCTTAGATCAAAGCGATTTCATCCAGGCCCTGTTGCAACAAGACCAAGCCGAAATTGACGCACAAATGGCAGAAGCCTTAGGCACACTCCCTCTGAAACAACTATCGTTTTTTACGCAAAAGGGCTTGTTTACCCGACGTCTGCTTGATGCCTTAGGTGAAGCCCCCATTCGCCAAACACTGGCAGAACTGACCGAAGACAACCCCGCAAAACACGCCTTGAAAGATGTGCAAGAAGCCATGCAGGCCCAAGCTAAACAGGCCATCGAGCGCGCCTTTGAACTGAACGCAGCCGGACAGCACGACCAACTTATGGCAGAACTGTTGCGTAAAACTAAGTTAAGCGCGGTCGAGCGCCGCCACGCTGAGCGTCTGCAAGGGCTGATTCAAAAGCTCGCGCGCAAGCTCACCCAAAAGCATCGCAAACGTCCCAAAAAAACTCGACGCGGACAACTACACATGATCAAAACGCTGCGGCGCGGCATCGCCAATGATGGGGTCATGTTTGACACTTTCTGGCGCCGCACCGAAAAACGCAAACCTCAAGTAATGGCAGTGTGTGATGTCAGCGGCTCGGTCTCTGCCTACGCCAAATTCTTACTTATGCTGCTGTACTACCTGCAGGACGTGTTGCCACGTACTCGCTCGTTCGCGTTTGCGCACGACCTAGGCGAAATCACGTCACTGTTCCAGCAACATCCTGTTGAAAAAGCCATTGAAATTGCCAACTGGCGCTACGGTGGCGCCACCGACTATGGATCGAGTTTGGATAAATTCTGGGACATCGCGGGCCAGGACATCACCAAACAAACCACCGTTATCATTCTAGGCGACGCCCGCAACAACTATGGCGACCATCGATTCGAGCGTTTACTGGAAATTAGCGAGCGTTGTCGCCGCATTATTTGGCTAAACCCTGAAGGCAAAAACCAATGGGGTAGCGGAGACTCCGAAATGCTGCGCTACCAGCGAGTCTGCCACTTGGCGCACGAATGCAATACGCTGGGGCAGTTAGAAACTATCGTCGACGAGCTTATTACCCTAGTGCGCTAAGGTGCGCTTTAACGGTCCAGCATGCTAATGACAGACCCCGTTTAGAAGTCTTCACCGTCTAGCGACAGGCCCAAATCATCTTCGTCTTCAAAATCACCACCGACAGTACTGCCAGCGAACTTGATTTTCAAGCGAACGTTGTTGGCCGAGTCAGCATTGCGCAAAGCTTCTTCTTCACTAATAAGCCCCTCTTGATAAAGCTCAAAGCAGGCCTGGTCGAAGGTTTTCATACCCAGGTTTTCAGACTTCTCCATCACCTCCTTCAAACCGTCAAACTGGCCGCGCAAAATAATATCCGACACCAATGGCGTACCCAACAGGACCTCGATAGCCGCGACACGTTTGTTGTCGACGGTGGGTATTAAACGCTGAGACACAAAAGCCTGAAGATTTTGGGATAAATCCATCATTAACTGAGGACGACGCTCTTCTGGAAAGAAGTTAACAATACGGTCTAAGGCTTGGTTGGCGTTGTTCGCGTGCAAGGTCGATAAACACAGATGTCCAGTTTCCGCGAAAGCCAAGGCGTGTTCCATGGTTTCACGATCGCGGATCTCACCAATCAAAATCACGTCAGGCGCCTGTCGCAATGTATTTTTTAGTGCGTTATGCCAGCTTCGAGTATCGACGCCCACTTCGCGCTGATTAACAATGCACTTCTTGTGGCGATGTACATATTCAACGGGGTCTTCCACAGTCACGATGTGGCCGTTGGAATTGCTGTTGCGGTAATCAATTAAGGCAGCAAGGGACGTTGATTTGCCCGAGCCAGTGCCACCCACGAACAGCACTAGGCCCCGCTTGCGCATTATCACGTCGAGCATAATTTCCGGGAGTCGCAGATCTTGCCAGTTGGGAATTTCGGCGACGATGTTACGAGCGACGATACTCACTTCCGAGCGCTGAATGAAAATGTTCACGCGAAAACGGCCATAGCCCGCAATCGAGGTCGCTAAGTTCATTTCGAGCTCTCGCTCAAAGTCTGCTATTTGGGTATCGTCCATCAGCTCGTAGGCAATTTCACGAATCTCGCCGGGCTTTAAGACTTCGTTGGCAATAGGCTTTAACTTGCCCTGAAACTTGGCGCAAGGCGGCGCGCCAGTGCTTAAATACAGATCTGACCCTTTATCTCGAGCTAACGTTTTCAACCATTCCTGTATGCGACTCATACGCCCGCCTCGTCTCGCTTGTTCAATTCGGCCTCTAATTGCCTCGCTACGGCATTAGGAGAACCAGTATTTTGACACACTTTAGCATATACCATCGGGATAACGTACAGGGTGATAACTGTCGCGACAGAAACGCCACACATAACGACCACACCGATCACTGTGCGGGACTCGTGCCCAGGCCCATTCGACAAAATTAAGGGGATGGCTCCAATCACTGTGGTAAGCGCCGTCATGACAATCGGTCGTAACCGACGCGATGCTCCGCCGAGAACGGCCTCCTCAAAGGCAAGACCTTCGTCGCGTAATTGGTTGATAAACTCTACCAGCAAAATTCCGTTCTTAGTGGCTAAGCCAACCAGCATCACCATGCCCACTTGCGAATAGATATTCAGGGTTTGGTCAAACAAGACCAACCCACCCAAACCACCAATCAGCGCCAGCGGCACCGTTAACAAAATCACCGCGGGGTGCACAAACGATTCAAACTGGGCGGCCATAACGAGATACACAATTAGCAAAGCCAAGGAAAAGGTAAAAATTACGTCGTAACCCGCTGTCTGATAATCCAAAGATTCACCTTTGTAGGCTATGCTGGCATGGTCGGGCAGTTCGGTACGTACCGCGACGCGAATATCATCTAAGGCCTCACCCAAGGTATAACCTTCGGCCAAATCAGCGGTGAGCGTGAAAGCTCGAACGCGATTGTGTCGATTTAAGCTGCCGGCATCAGCCTGCTCGGTAATTGATACAATATTCGACAATGGCACCAGCTCACCCGTACTGGTAGAACGGACATACAACGCGTCAAAGTCAGCCAAGGTTTGACGATTAAAGCGTTCAGCTTCAAGCAATACATCATACTCTCGTCCACCCATTAGAAAGGTCGTCGCGCGACGTCCTCCCATCATAGTTTCCAAAGTACGCCCAATATCGCGAATATTAACGCCTAAATCTCCCGCCCGATCGCGATCGATACTCAACCTAAGTTGCGGCTTGGTAGGTTTGAGGTTCGTATTTACATTTATTAGACGTGGATTCTCTGCCAACTTAGCGAGCAAGGCATCCTGCCAGTCAGCCAGCTCCTGGTAAGAATTACCACCTATCGCAATATCGACCGGTGAACCACTGCCACCCCCGAGTGAACGCGGACCACTGATCCAGACACTCGCCCCCGCCACATCGGCTACACGCGCACGCGCATCCGCCAATATTTCATCGGTATCACGACGGCCAGAGTCAAAAGGCGCCAACACCATCAGGGCAAAGCCATTGTTGAAGGACTCACCGGCACCCCACCCTGGCGCGCGTACGAGCAGTCGTTTAATGTCACCTTGATCAACCAAAGGCATCAGGCGCTGCTCTATTTGCTCTAGCATGTCTTTGGTGTATTCGAATGAAGCGCCTTCAGCAGCGTTCACGCGCATAAACAACATACCCCGATCTTGATTGGGCGCAAACTCTTGCTCAACACTTTGATACAGGGCCGCGACCCCAAAAAACGATACGACAATAATAGCCAACGCCCACAGAGGCTGATGCAGTAAGGACTTTAGCGAGTTCCGATAGCCCGACTCTAAGCGGCCCGAAATGCGATCGACCCACTTGACCAAAGGCGACTCAGCGTCTGCCGTTTTTAACACTTTGCTGCCGATCACTGGCGCTAAAGTCAGCGCCACAAAACTAGAAAACCCCACGGCAATCGCCATGGTCACGGCAAATTCGCTAAACAGGCGCCCGATATCACCCTCCAGAAAGGTGATGGGTACAAACACGGCAACCAAGACTAGGGTAGTGGCCACTACCGCAAAGCCCACTTGGCGCGCTCCCAAAAAACTGGCGACCAAAGGAGACTCACCCGAGGTCAAGCGCCGATGGATATTTTCGAGCACCACAATACTGTCATCAACAACGAGTCCGATAGCCAACACCAAGGCCAAAAGCGTTAATAAATTGATGCTATAGCCCAAGACCAACAAGGCCGAAAAAGACGCTATTAACGAAATAGGAACGGTCAGCGCGGGTATTAATAAACTGCGCCAGTCGCCCAAAAAAATGAAGATTACAAACACAACCAAGGCAGCAGCAACCAACAGGGTGAAATAAACCTCTGCAATGGCTTCTTCCACGAAGACGCTGTCGTCATAGCTAGCAATCAGTGTTAGACCTTGAGGTAAATCTTGATTAACGCGTTCAATTTCGGCCTGCACTAAACGAGAAATAGACAAGGCATTCGCAGTACTTTGTTTGACTATGCCCAGACCGACCATGGGCTCGCCATTACCCCGAAAAAACCGGCGGTCTTCTGCGCTGCCCAACTCAACGCGAGCAACATCTCCCAAGCGCACGAGATAACCATCGTCCGAGCGGCGAATAACCAGAGATCGAAAATCGTCTTCCGTTAAATAACTCCGTTCGATACGGATAATAAAATCTTTCGACAGCGAATTGAGAGTGCCGGCAGGCAACTCGATATTTTGTGTCCTGAGCGCATTTTCGACATCGCTGACGGTTAGCTGGCGCGCGACCAATTCCTGAGGATCTAACCAGATTCGCATAGCGTAAATTTTACCGCCCGATATGCGCACGCGTGCCACACCATCTAAGACCGAGAAGCGGTCCTCTAAATAGCGACGCGCGTAATCGGTAAGCTCTAATTGTGTCATTTCAGGGCCTACAAGATGCACCCAAAATACCACGTCCTCGCCACTCTCTTCTTTTCGCACTTCAGGTGGCTCGGCTTCTTGTGGAATATTGTTCAATACGCTCGAAATGCGGTCCCTGACATCGTTGGCAGCGTTGTCGATATCTCGGCTTAGCTGAAACTCTAAACGAATCGACGAACGCCCATCGAAGCTTGAGGATTCCATGACTTTAATGCCTTGCAAACCCGCCAAGCGGTCTTCAATGACCTCGGTAATACGGTTTTCAACAACCGCTGCCGAAGCACCGGGGTAGTTAGTGGAGACACTGACGATGGGGGTTTCGATATCTGGGTATTCGCGTAACGGCAGCCGATCAAAGGATAACACCCCAAAGGCGACCAATAAGGCGCTGAGCACGAGGGCAAAAACGGGGCGCTTAACTGAAACATCTGACAGTAACATGGCCTACTCCTTGGGCTTTACCCTCGCTGGGCTCATTCGCAACAGGCCCACGCCATCGACGACGATTTGTTGCCCCTCTCCCAACCCAGCGGTTATTTCCACCACACCCGCCGAACGACCGCCGATACTCACCTGCGTTTTCTGCGCCGTATCGTCGCGCTCGAGCAACCAAACATAGTGCTCTTTGGCGCGCGATTCGATCGCCTCTTCAGGAACAACGATGGCCATACGCGGATTCGCCTCAACGCTCGTATTCATTAGTAAACCGGGGCGCAGCCGCCCTTCGGGGTTTGGCACCTCCGCTCGCACCTGAATAGACCGCGTCACTGGGTCGACGCGACTATCGATAGCCGAAATTCGACCCTCAAAATGCTCGGTGAACGCTGCCGAGCGCGCAATCACTTTCTGACCGACAGACAAAACCCCCAACCGTATTGCCGGCACTGAAAACGTCAGACGCATTCGTGATAAATCGTCGAGGGTTGTTATGCGCGTACTTGGCGTAATCAACGCACCGGGGCTAACTTCTCGCAACCCGAGCTGCCCCGCAAACGGCGCACGAATTGTGCGATCTTGAATCCTAGCCTGGACTTCCTCTAACTGGAATTCCAGTACCTGCACGCGGGTGGTTGCTCTATCTAAATCTGTTTGGGCCACCTGATTCTTGGTTGCCAGGTTTGCCAAACGCTCAACTTCGCGTTTGGCGTCGATTAAAGACGCAGATAACTCAGAGAAGCGGGCGTTTTCAGCGTCTTGCTTTTGCACGGCTAGCACTTGCCCAGCCTCAACCGAGTCGCCATCTTCAAACAACAATTCAGTCACAATTTGTGCCACCGAAGGTCGAATATCAACCGACTCCCACGCTTCCAGCGTACCGACGGCAACGACCGAATCGGCAAATTCTAAACGCTGCACTGTGGTGATGGTAACGGGTGTTGCACGAGCGCCAAATTGGCGTCCCTCGTCAGCGGGTTCTGGTCCCGCCCAAAACCAAACCAAACCCAGGACACCGGCAAGCACCGGAAACCACTTCAACATACTTATCTCCTAACACCGAGCAGTACCCGCGAGGGCACGTCGCACGACCCTCTGCAGATCAACTTGCAGCAAACACAGCCAATGCCCCAAAGTCGCAAAAGCAAAAAAGGACCTCACGCGAACATGTACTTCACATCCTCTAGCCTTTACACTGCGCGGCGGCCTTTCGAACTCAACCATCGGATCAGTTTACACCAAAGGGCGGAGATACACGCATGAAAAAACGCATTGCTGCCTTATTGGACGCCCTGGCGCAAGACCCCAAGGCGCGCAAGCTATTGCGCTTCCAACGCGGCATTGAAAAAGAAGCGCTTCGCATTGATCCAAATGGCCTACTCGCGCAAACGGCCCACCCCAAGACTCTGGGTTCACCGCTCACTCATGCTTCAATCACAACCGACTACAGTGAGGCTTTGCTGGAATTCATAACCCCAGTATCTGATTCGACCGAGCAGACTCTGCAGCAACTTCACGACATACATCGCTATGTGTATGACCAACTTGGTGACGAGCTCCTATGGACTGCGAGCATGCCCTGCGCACTAACGGCAGACAGCGACATCCCCGTCGCTCAGTATGGCAGCTCCAACTCAGCTCGCCTTAAGACAGTGTACCGCTATGGCTTAGGGCATCGGTATGGACGCCGCATGCAAACCATTGCGGGTATACACTACAACTTCTCGTTGCCCGAGAGCTTTTGGCCATGGCTACAGTCCTACACCCACAATACCCAAGACGTAAACGACTTTAGAACCGAGCGCTATCTTGGGTTAATTCGTAACTTCCAACGCTGGTCATGGCTGTTGGTCTATTTATTCGGCGCCTCTCCAGCGGTGTGTTCGACCTTTTTAAAAGGTCGCAAAAATCACGGCTTAGAACCCACCGATGCAGAGCACAACAGCTATCACCTGCCTTACGCGACTTCTTTGAGAATGGGCGGTTTGGGTTATAACAGCGACACGCAAAAATCGCTACAGGTCTGCTATAACCAGTTAGACACCTACGTCGATACGCTTCGGGCGGCCATCGTTGAACCGCATCCAGCCTACGGCGACATACCGAAGATACTCGACGGCGAGTACCAACAGCTCAGCGATTGCTTACTGCAAATCGAAAACGAATTTTACAGCCCCATTCGCCCGAAACGAGTCTCTCGCAGCGGAGAACCCTCTCTCCACGCACTTGCTCTGGGCGGCATCGAGTACATCGAGGTCCGCTGCATCGACCTCAACCCATTTTTACCGACCGGTATCGATGCACCGCAAATTCGATTTCTAGACTTGTTTTTACTGTACTGCTTACTTAAAGATAGCCCGCAATGTACCTTCGAAGAGCAAACTCGGTTGGCGGACAACTTTAGCCGAGTAGTTACTCGGGGACGCGAACCCGGCCTAGAGTTGAACACTCCCTCTGAGCGAATATCGCTTAAAGATTGGGGCCTCAACATCATGACCGAACTTGAGGACTTTGCCGCAACGCTGGACAGCCTAATCGAGCCCGGCTACAGCGAGGCCCTCGAGATACAACGTCAAAAACTGCTCGATCACGAACTCACACCCTCGGCGCAAGTCAGTCAGCGCGTGCAGCAAGGAAGCTTTTTTAATGCGGCGCTCAATCAAGCGCGCAACATCAAGACCGAGTTTTTAGCTCAACCTTTGGAAGAATCGATACGGCAGAAGTTTGAGGCGGAAGCCGCGCAGAGCCTGAGGGAACAAGCGGCGATCGAAGCGGCCGATGAAATCTCCTTTGAGGAGTTTTTACAACGCTTCCTAGACCAGTATCGATTAGAGTCTCTGCACCCTAAACAGCGAGACTAGTCTTTAACTCTTGCAACAACCCAGTCCAAAAGGTGGCACTGGGGTCAGCAATCGCCACAAAATGTGGGCTCATCAAGGTATCGCGACTATTGTACGCCAAAGGCTGACCATTGAGCGCCCAGACTTGCCCTCCAGCGCCTTCGACTAGAGCTTGGCCGGCGCCCGTATCCCACTCACAGCAAGGCGAAAAACGCGGGTAAATATCGCCGCGCCCCTCGGCTAACTGGCAAAATTTTAAGGCACTGCCACTGTCTAAACGCTGCAACTCAGGCGTAGCACTACGCAAATACGACAAAGTGGCTTGCAAGTGTTTATTGCGATGCCGTATCGCCGACAACACCGTAATCTGGGCGCTGGACTGCAGCACACGGCAGCGAATACTCTGTTTGCTCGCAAGATCGGCACCAAGCGTGAGCTTATACGCGCCGTAATGTTCACCCCCAAACCAGACCGTATCAAGGCAAGGGGCCGCAATAAAGCCGAGCACCGGTCGATGCTCACGAATCAATGCAATATTTATTGTGAATTCACCGGTTCTGTTCAGGAATTCTCGCGTGCCATCTAAGGGGTCGACTAACCAATAATCGCGCCATTGTCGCCGCATTTGTTTCACGTCGGTGTCTGACTCCTCAGACAAGACGGGAATCTCAGGAAAGATTTGGCGCAGCCCTTGGCAAATAAGCCTGTGAGCCATCAAATCGGCTTCAGTCAGCGGCGTAGAGTCCTTCTTGTTTTGATACTCAGCGGCAGCGTTGGAACGGTAATGCTTCAGTATCGCGAGGCTCGCCGTATTCAGAAGCTCGAGTATTTGGCTTACCTCGCTGTTCGCGAGTCGGGTTTCGGCAAGATCTTTTGTCATACGGGTAGTGTATCATGGCACACCCCAACAACTTGATAATAGAGCGCTTTAAATATGCTAGATTGGACGGCGGTGGATACAGTCTTACTCGACATGGACGGGACTCTACTCGACCTAGCTTACGATAATCACTTTTGGCTAGAGCACATACCCAAGGTCTTCGCCGAGACAAGGGGTATTGGGCTCGATGAAGCAAAGGGCCAACTGCACGCAAAAATGAGCGCAACCCAGGGGACACTAGAATGGTACTGTATTGACCACTGGACCGACACCTTGGGCTTTGATGTGCATGAGCATGTGCGCAGCACAGCTCACCAATCCCGTGCAAGACCTCAGGTCTTCGAGTTCTTGGACTTCTTAAAGGCGCAAGGTAAACGGATTTTTCTGGTGACGAATGCGCATCAAGTCGTGCTCGATTCCAAACTTGCGAATATTGATCTCAGGCCTTATTTCAATCACCTGGTGACCTCACATCAGTTTCAAGCCCCGAAAGAATCGCAAGCGTTCTGGCACAGTTTCGCAAGTGCCTATCCTTTTAACCCTGAACGGACAGTACTCATCGATGATAACGAAACCGTCTTGAGCGCGGCCAAGCAGTTTGGCATCGAATACCTCATTACCTTGAAGCAGCCCGATTCGAGATACACCATCAAAACGGATACTCTGCACCAAGCCATACATCACTTTGACGAGCTCTTCGCCTAACGTTTGAGAACGGTAAAACTTGCTAAATGCTCATGTGACAATTAGCACAATTCGCTCTAGTCTTAGCATCTCAGCACGAGGATTGCGACATGTCGAAGATCAATGAACTTATCAGCGCCATTGAGGCCGCTCCAAAAGGACCAAAAACTGCGGCCCTATTCGATTTTGACGGCACCATTATCTACGGCTATTCCGCTTTTCATTTTCTTCGCGCTCAGGTGATGAAAGGTGATTTAGACATCAAAGATCTCATGAGCACCCTGCAGGCGATGACCCAATTTGGTTTCGGTAATATTGACTTCGCCAGCCTCATCGCTCTGACCGCTCAGTTCATGGCCGGCTACTCTAAAACAGACTACGACACCTTCGCCCAAACCGTGTACGACAAACACATTGGTCGCTTGGTGTACCCTGAAGCACGCCAACTTATCGATGCCCACAAAGCCGCCGGGCACACCATTGCTATTGTCTCTTCAGCGACCCGTTTTCAAGTTGAGCCCGCTGCACGAGATCTCGGCATCGATCACGTTTACTGCACTGAGCTTGCGGTAGACAATGATACGTTCACCGGCGAAATCGATGGACCACCCTGCTTTGGTATGGGTAAGGTTGATGCTGCCAAAGCACTGTTAAAACAAACCAAAGGCCGTTTAGCCAACACATTTTTTTACTCTGACAGCACCGACGACAGTGACCTGTTGCTTGCCAGTGGACACCCGGTGGCACTAAACCCTTCCAGAGCTCTGCGCGAAATGGCACGCGAGAATCATTGGGCTCAAGCATCATTTGACAGCAGAGGCACCCCAACGCTCAGCCAATTTATTCGTTCACTGGCGGCCACAACCAGCGTCGTATCTGCCTTTGCCGCAGGCATTCCCGTATTTGCTTTGACAGGCTCTATGCGCCAGAGCCGAAATTTCTCATACGCGCTGTTCGCGGAAACAGCGAGCGCCCTGGTCGGTCTAGAGCTTGATGTCAAAGGCGAGGCAAATATCTGGAAACAGCGGCCCGCGGTATTTATTTTTAACCACCAAAGCAAGACCGACGTGATTATCGCCGCCAAACTGGTGCGGCAAGACATGGCCGGGGTGGGCAAGCAAGAGATTAAAAAGCTCCCCATCATCGGCAAAGTGATGGAGTGGGGGGGCGTGGTTATGATCGACCGCAAAAATGCCGAGTCGGCTATTGCTGCCATGAAACCCTTGGTGGATGTGATGCAAAATGAGGGCAAATCGGTGGTATTGGCGCCAGAGGGCACGCGCTCGACAACTCGCAAATTGGGTGCCTTCAAAAAAGGCGCGTTTCACTTAGCCATGCAAGCGGGTGTTCCGATCGTACCCATTGTGATTCACAACGCAAGCGATATCGCCCCCAAAGGCGATTTTGTGTTCAGACCTGGCAAAGTGAGAGTAGAAGTGCTCGAGCCCATTGAGACAAAACATTGGCGCCTGGAAGACCTAGACCAACACGTGAACGATGTGCGCCAATTGTATTTGGAAGCACTGGGTCAAGCCGAGCCATCAGCGGCCAAGAGCAATACGCCCGCCGCACAGACCAAAGCACGCAAACCGCGCGCCACCAAAACGCGAAACTCACTTGCCAAATCCAGCGCAAGAGGTGTAAAAACAAGCAATAACTCCAATAACTAGCGGCATACTATGGCATTGACCCAACAAGCGGAAGAAACGAATCCATGGCCTAGTGCACACAATGGCCCCGTCTTTTTTATTATGGATGCACGCAACCGCTTCGAGCGCAGGCAACTGATAGAATGGCTTAACTATCACAACACACAAGGCCGAACTCCAGAAAATTGCGCACTGGTTTTGATGGACAAACAACTGGTTGTAAAAACGGAGATCGCCGACAGCATACAAGCACAACCCGATGATACGCTTATCGTGCCCATTCGAATTGCATGGCGGCCTTCGGCTAAAGCCATTGCCTCGGGCCCCAGATTGCGCGACTTAGTATTTGGCGACCCGCGACGCCCAAGAGCCGCCAGAGGTAAGCGCATCCTGCGCAACAAACCGCAACGCGCGACGTTTTTAACTGGGCAGCCCGATACGGTGGCTAACCTACGCGAACGCTTTATTAAACTTGCCGACCACGACCCCGACGCACAGGCAGCATTCGCTGAATTCGTTGCACGGCAAGCCGCCCTGGTTTTAGATATTGCTGAACGAAAGCAGCAAGGTGGGCGCTACAAAGTACCCCGTTTTATCGCGGCCAATCTGCGCAATCGCCGTCGTTTTAAACAATCCTTGCGCGAAGTCGCCGCCGAAACGGGACGCTCCGTCAGCAGTACGGCCCGCGAAGCCGACACCTACATGAAGGAGATGATTTCCAACCCTTCAACTTTCTGGTTAGATTTTTATGCCAAATTTAATCAGTACTGTTTGGGTCTCGCCTACGAAGATGATGTCGTTGTGAGTCAAACCGAAATCGAGACCTTACGCGCCCAAGTACGCGACCACCCCTCTATTTTGCTGTGGACTCATAAAACCTACTTAGATGGTATGGTGGTGCCAAAAGTGCTGTACGAAAACGATTTCCCCATGCCGCACATGTTTGGGGGGGCAAACCTAAGTTTCGCAGGGATTGGCTTTTTATTGCGCCGCGCTGGCGGAATTTTTATTCGCCGAAGCTTCCAAGATAACCCGGTTTACAAAATGGTATTGCGCCAGTACATCGGTTACTTGATGGAAAAACGCTTTCCCATGAACTGGTCTTTCGAAGGGACTCGCTCACGCGTTGGTAAACTCATGCCACCGCGCTATGGTCTTTTGAAGTACGTTCTTGAAGCGTGTCACGCGACCGATGCAAAAAATATTCACATCACACCTGTATCAATTAGCTACGATCTAATACGCGACGTGGAAGAGTACGCGACTGAGCAAGCAGGCCGCGTAAAAAAAGCAGAATCCCTGATGTGGTTTATCGGCTATGTAAAAAGCCTCGCTAGGCCCATGGGTCGAGTGTACATGAACGTCGGCAAACCCGTCGTCCTAGAAAGTGCTCCAGATCCGGACGACAAACTGGCACTCGCCAAAATCGCGTTCGAAGTTGCCGTAGAGGCCAACAAGGTTACCCCCATAACCTTCCCCGCTTTGATTTCTCTGTGCCTTTTGGGTGTCGCCCCGCGGGCCCTCACAGAAGCCGAGGTTGTGAAAGAACTCGAAAGGCTTGTGGCGTGGGCTCACCAGCGTCAGATCTTTATGTCAGACGATCTACAAAAAGACATCAGCTCCAATCTAGAAGGTGTGCTGGGCCTCATGATTTCAGAGCGAATTATCACGCGCTACGACGCGGGACCAGAAACCGTGTACGGTATCGAGCAAAATCAACACGCTATCGCCAGCTACTACCGCAACAGCATCATTCACTTTTTTGTGCATCAAGCCATTATCGAACTGGCGGTCATGAAAATTCGAGAACTGAGCGGTACCGATGCGGTGACCGCTTTTTGGCACGAAGTCGAATCGTTGCGCGACACATTCAAGTTTGAATTCTTTTATTCTCCAACCGAGCTGTTCCGCGCCGAAATCGAAGACGAATTAAATCGCCATTTTCCAGATGCCCTCAATCAACTGGAGCGTGCCCACATCCAAGGCGATGACATACTGCGCGCGATCAAACCTTTGGTCGCACACCAAACGCTGTTGATCTTTACCGAAGCTTATAGCGTTGTCGCCGACTTGGCATGCCAACTCAATGAACAAGACCTCGACAGCAAAGCCTTTACCGAACAGGCGCTGAAGCTAGGCAAGCAGGCGTATTTACAGCGCCGAATCAGCAGTGAATCTTCGATTGCAAAGCTATTATTTCAAAATGGCTATCAACTGTTAGAGCATAAGGGCCTGCATCAACATACAAGCTCAGAAACTGGCGAGCAACGGCGCGCCTTAGCGATACAGATCCGTGATATCCTTCGCCGCTTGGAGGCCATTAAAGCAATGGCTCTGACACAGACACTACAATAAGAGTAAAAGTATGGATTTAAATGTAGCAGTTCTTGGAGGTGGATCTTGGGGTACAACCGTTGCCCACCTAGTGTCGCGCAACACCCACGTTACCCTCTGGGCTCGCAACCCCAAAACTGTAACAGAGATTAATAACTTTCATACCAATAGCACCTATTTACCGGGTGCTAACTTATCACCCAAACTCACAGCAGATAGCGATATCCACAAGGTGGTGCAAAACGCCGACGTGGTGGTTATGGCCGTTCCGTCGCAGCATTTCAGAAGTGTCTTAAACGAAGTTGCCGGTTGCATTCGCGCTTGGGTACCCGTAGTAAGCCTGACCAAGGGCTTAGAGCACGGCACACAAAAACGCATGACGGAAATCATTCATGAAGTTTTACCCGGGCACCCTGCAGGCGTTTTAACCGGCCCGAACCTCGCGCGCGAAATCATGGCCGGACAGGCGGCCGCCAGCGTTCTGGCCATGGAAGACCCTATCATCATGCGTTCGCTTCAAAACGTTTTCAGTAGCGGCTTGTTCCGATGTTATACCAACCCTGACGTGATTGGTTGCGAGCTGGGTGGTGTGCTAAAAAATGTCATCGCGATCGCAGTGGGGATGGGCGATGGCCTGGGTGCAGGCGACAACACACGTTCCGCTCTGATCACTCGAGGCTTAGCTGAAATTACCCGTCTCGGTGTTGCTCTTGGCGGGCAAGCAGAAACCTTCGCGGGCTTAGCGGGTATGGGCGATATGATTGCAACCTGTACCAGCGATCAAAGCCGTAATCGCACCGTCGGAATGCAATTAGCCAAGGGCAAGACAGTGCAAGAAATCACCGATAGCATGTTCATGGTAGCCGAAGGCTTAAAAAGCGCTCCCGTGGTTCTCGAAATCGCAGCCCAAAAAGATATCGAAATGCCAATCGTATCCGACGTCTACCGTGTCATCATGGGTGAGAGCTCACCATCGCGAATATTTAAAGGTTTACTGCGCGTTACAGCGGGCGCAGAATCCGAGCCCGGTTAGTACAGACACAGGAATTGTGGCCATGCGTTTTTTGGTTATTGTCTCGGCGCTGCTCTTAGGCGCTTGCTCCACCAGCCCAACAGGTCGTTCGCAGTTTATGATCATCTCGCCTCAATCGGCGATTGTGCAATCGCAAAAAGCCTACGCCGATACTCTGAAGCAACTAGAGAGCAAGGAGCAGCTTTCGTCTGATCACCGTCTAGCCGACCGAGTACAGCGTATTACAGGACGTCTAGTGAGTACCGCACACGATCACTATCACTCAAGCCGCACGTGGGACTGGAGCGTCGCCTTGATTGACGACCCCGAAATGGTCAATGCGTGGTGTATGGCTGGTGGCCGCATGGCGGTTTATACCGGCTTATTCGAACAGCTTAAACTCACCGACGATGAGTTCGCTCAAATCATGGGCCACGAAATTGCCCACGCTCTAGCCAACCATACCGCCGAGCAAATGTCTCGGGCCGTGGCCATGCAAATTGGCTTGAGTGCTGTCAACGTAGCGAGCGATGGTAATAGCGCGGCTAACCAAGGGGCGCAGCTGGCGGCGGTTCTCGCACTACAACTCCCCAACAGCCGCACGGCCGAGTCAGAAGCAGATACGATAGGCCTTGAACTGGCGACACTTGCGGGATACGACCCACAAGCTGCCGTCACACTTTGGCGCAAAATGGGAGATCTGAGCGACAAACGTCCGCCCGAATTTTTAAGCACGCACCCCGATCCCACGACGCGACTGAGTGCGCTTAGAGATCATGCAAACGAGGTCGCTGGCCTCAATCCAAAGCAAATTAAGGCTCCAATTTACCCTGTGAACATCGTCTATCAAAAGGACGCAGTAAAATGAAGAAATCCTCAAAATTACTCGCCGCAACCGTTTTGACTAGCGCTTTTATTTCGGCCTGCTCAGATCCCGTTGCAACAACCACCCAAGCTAATTCGATCAGCTTGCAGGACTACCCGATAACGCAAAAAACTCCCGTCAGCGATGTGTACTTTGACACAGAGGTTATCGACCCCTATCGCTGGCTTGAGGACGACCGCAGCGAAGAAACTGGCGCCTGGGTCAAAGCTCAGAACCAAGTGACCCAGGCTTACTTGCAGCAACTGCCAGGTCGAGACCGCCTGCGCGACCGCCTGACTCGCCTGATGGATTACGAACGAGAAAGTGCACCTTTTATCGAAGGCGACTACACCTACTTTTACCGCAATGACGGGCTACAAAACCAATCGGTAGTTTATCGAATCAAAAACGGATCGACGGAAGAAGAAATCTTCTTAGACCCTAACACCTTCAGTGACGACGGCACGGTATCGATGTCTTCACTGCGCTTTTCAGACGACGGCTCTATGGCGGCGTATCAGCTGTCCGAGGGCGGTAGCGATTGGCGCACCATTCAAATTATTGATACCGCAACCAGGGAACCCGTTGACGAGGTCATTCGTAACGTCAAATTCAGTGGTATAAGCTGGCGCGGCAACGAGGGAATTTACTTTAGCCGTTACGACCAACCTGATGGCAGCGAGCTATCGGCTAAAACTGACCACCACAAACTCTACTATCACGCAATTGGCACACCCACCTCGCAGGACATCTTGGTATTTGGGGCCGACGCAGATCAAAAATATCGCTACGTTTCAGGCAGTGTCAGCGAAGACAATCGCTACTTAGCCATTTATGCAGCCAACACAACCTCGGGTAACGAGCTCTTCCTTCAAGACCTCAGTGCTGAGACTCAGGCGCTCATCACGATATTGGATCACGAGGGGTCGGATACCTCGCTGGTACACACCGAGGGCGATACGCTGTTTTTTCAAACGAATCTAGACGCCCCCAATACCAAACTTGCGCGAGCGACACTCAGCAATCCAACGCCTGATGCCTGGATTGACGTAATACCTGAAACCGCCAATGTATTAGACCTAAGCACGGGTGGCGGCTATTTCTTCGCGCACTACATGGTGGATGCGATATCCGATATCACGCAGTACAACACCGCAGGTGAAAAAGTACGCACGATTGACCTACCCGGCCCAGGTACAGCTTCCGGTCTATCGGGTAAGGTAGCGGCCGATACGCTGTATTACACTTTCACCAACTATAAAACGCCATCGACCCTGTACAGCCTCGATCCCGTCTCGGGCGAGACCGCAGTGTACCGCGCATCCAAAGCGCAATTTGCCAGCGGCGACTACGAGTCAAAGCAAGTGTTTTATACCTCAAAAGATGGCACTCGCGTGCCGATGATTATTACCCACAAAAAGGGGCTGGCTTTGAATGGGGAAAACCCAGCCATGCTCTACGGCTACGGGGGGTTTAATATTAGTCTTACGCCCAGCTTTTCATCCACCATTGCCGCTTGGCTGGAGGAAGGCGGCATCTACGCCGTGGCTAACATGCGTGGGGGCGGCGAATACGGCAAGGCGTGGCACCTCGCCGGCACCAAGCTACAAAAGCAAAACGTCTTTGATGACTTCATTGCAGCTGGACACTATTTGGTGGAGCAAGGCTATACCAGCCACAGCAAACTCGCAATTCGAGGGGGGTCTAACGGCGGTTTATTGGTGGGCGCAGTCATGACCCAACAACCCGACTTTGCCGCCGTTGCACTTCCCGCTGTAGGCGTCATGGATATGTTGCGTTACCACACATTCACGGCAGGAGCGGGCTGGGCCTACGACTACGGTACCGCCAACGACTCTGCCGAGATGTTTCAGTACCTTCTCGGTTACTCGCCAGTTCACAATGTCAGAGCGGGTGTGCACTACCCTGCGACACTCGTGACGACCGCCGATCACGACGATCGGGTGGTACCTGCACACTCATTCAAATTCGCGGCGCAGCTGCAAGATAAGCAAGCCGGCGACGCGCCTGTACTCATTCGAATTGAAACCGATGCGGGCCATGGTGCTGGAACACCGACATCAAAAATCATCGATCAGTACGTGGATATTTTTGCCTTCACTCTTTACCATCTAGAACAGAAGTAACCGGTGCTGCTGGGGTGCGAACCTGCACCTCAGCAATTTCACTGGCAAAGGTATTTGCCAAAAACTCTCTCGCAACGCCTTGTTTCTGAGCGTCACTTGAGAGCGTCATTTCAAAAAAAGCGCCAACCGCAACTTGGGTAATCCACTGCTGCTGAACAACGTTCATCGCATCATTCGGCACTGGATCCTCGCACAAAACCGGTTGATCTTGTTGATCGATACCGATGCTCTCGTCACCCAGCAAATCGTACCAGGGCTCGTCTAAATCACCCTGGGTATTGCGCAGCACAGCCCAACAGCCAATGACATCAACGTTATCCAAGAATCGAAATGCGGCGGTGGGACCTGAAAAAGCCGTGTGCGCGCCACCCTCAATACTCATTAGCCAGGCATTAGGCGCCTTGGTTTGAAAGGGCGCCGCATTGGCTTCATAGGGAACTAACACATCGTAGGTGCCGCCAATCATCATGAAGGGTAGCGACCGTGAGGTGAAAAACCGATCGGTAAACAGCGAGCTAGGGCCTGCGATCGAGATCGCCGCGTCGACTCTTGGATCGCCCATCGCAGGATGGTAGGCCAATAAAGTCGAGGTGAAACCTCCAAGAGATACACCCATCACCCCGATCCGCTCGGGATCGATGAGTCCGCTCAGAGTATCGCCATGTCGCTGTGATCTTTCCAGTAGCACATCGATCAGGAACGACACGTCAGCCGGTTGGTTCACTACGTCTTTTACGAAAGGGCCCCCTTCGGCGTACATGTTAGTCAAAGGGAAATCCACCATGGCCACCACAAAACCGAGGCCTGCCAGATAACGCCCTAAGTATTCCCCTCCTTTGTGAGAAGACGAAAATCCATGGCTGTAAATCACAAGGGGAAATGGCTTTCGTGGCGGGGCGTCTAGATTAGGGGAAAACACCAAACCCGTAAATTCACGCCCCGCTTTCGCCGGCACGTCTTTATTGGCTTGCGTGCTCCTTGAATCGTCGCGCAAAGCAATAGACTCACTGCGGATAGCGTAGTGATGCAAAGCCGCTCGCTGATCGGTCATCGAACCTTCAGGGAAGCCTTGAGGCGCGTAAACAACGCTCATACCCATCAAGCCTAGAGCGACCACAAGCAGTATAAAAAAGCTGATTTTTAGGGCTTTCATGGAGCCTCCAACACGAAAAAGTAAAAGCGCATTGTCGACCAAGCCTAATCGCTCGCGCAAGTCATGGCAGCGATGCTTCTAAAAAATGGCCGCCCCCGCATGACAAACAAATTTCATCCGCTTAGCTGCCCGACTCGTATAGCTCAAAAATATTTGAGTACTTAATCATGCCCTATTGGCGAGCGCGCTTAATTCAGCTGAACAATACCACTGTGGGTAACGCCTTAGCGTTTAATGGTTTTTGGGCACTCGCCTGTGTCGGCCAAGACGCTGCTCTGCCCTTCACCATCGCGGCGCTCGCTCTTCTAGTCCTCGCCACACCGGACCTAGGAAAAACCAGTTTACTCGCAGCAAGAGTTGCCACCATTGGTATATTGGTTGATATTGTTTTAACGCGCAGTGAAATCTTTGTCTTCCCAAACCATACTTTTGTGCCGCTGTGGCTGGCGCTTTTGTGGTTTGGCTTTAGCACAACCCTGGTGCGCAGCCTTAAATTTTTAAATCGCCATCTGCTGTTGGCCGCCTTATTTGGAGCGATCGGGGGGCCTAGCAGCTACTTTGCTGGATATCGCTTCGGTGCGGTAGAATTTGGCTATGAGCTTATCCCCACGCTGCTGCTGTTGGCAGCGATCTGGGCCTGCTTACTTCCTTTGTTCTTTACGCTTGCAAGGCAACTGTATAATGAAGACCTCGCTCAAGTTAGTGCTCACACTTAGCCTGCTATGGTGCACACCGCTTTTTGCTTTTCCAAACGCTGAAAAATTTGACCCGAACACTTGGCTTGAGGTCGGGCGGGCGCGCTTATCCGTCCTTTTTTTCGATGTGTACGACTCCCGGTTGAAGACACCCTCGGGCCATTACGAAGGCTACCAAGAACCGGTGGCGCTTGAAATCCATTACCTTCGCGATATCAAAGGTTCCGCCTTAGTTACGCAAACGGTGAAAGAATGGGATTCTCTGGGGCTCTCACCTGAAACCTACGAGCCCTACTTAAAGCCACTTGAATCCTTGCTCCCTGACGTCAAAAAAGGGGATTCATTAACCTTTATCGTTTTACCCGGAGGGTCAAATACGTTTTACTACAATGGCCAAACGCTAGGAGGGTTAGACGACCCGACGTTCGGTCAGCATTTTTTGAATATCTGGCTATCGCCCAACACCAGCCGCCCAGAGCTTAGGGCACAATTACTAGGATCAGACGCATGCGAAACTTTGGCCTGTTAATTTTATGCCTCTGGCTTAGCGCCTGTACAGGAGTGCCTGAGGGTGTTATTGCGATTAATAATTTTGACCAAAGCCGTTACCTCGGCCAGTGGTACGAAGTCGCCCGAATTGAAAATCGCTTTGAAAAGGGGCTGCACAGCGTAACCGCGACTTATACGGCGCGCGATGACGGCGGCATAAATGTTATCAACCAAGGTTACTCCGCGGCTGAGCAGAGTTGGCAAAAAGCCGAGGGCAAAGCCTATTTCGTTGGTTCGCCTGACACCGCGCACCTGAAAGTTTCCTTTTTTGGTCCCTTTTATGCGTCTTATGTTGTGTTCAAGCTTGATCCCGACTATCGCTACGCCTTCGTCACGGGCAATACCAAAGAGTATTTGTGGTTATTATCCCGCACCCCCACGGTGAGCGACCAAGTAAAACAAGCGTTTTTAGACGATGCCGAAGCGCTTGGGTATCAGCTTAATCAGTTAGTGTGGGTCGACCAACAAATACCCAAAGCAGTTCAGTCAAATCCGAATTTGTGACAGATTAGGCTTCGCACCCAGAGCAACATTACGGTACGATTCGTGCACGTAGTCTAAGACGCAAAAAAGAGGAAGGCCTCAGTGGTACAGTCGATGATTCGAGCGCTCATTGCAGTATATTTAATTAGCCTTACGGCGTGTATGGGCGGTGAGTCCAAAGTAGAACAAGGCAACCGCGAAGGTGTGCTTCATTACGGGAATGGCTCCGAACCCCAAGGCCTCGATCCACATGTCGTTACCGGCGTACCTGAAAACAAAATTATTAGGACGCTGTTTGAGGGTCTCGCCGTCAAAAACCCTTATACGCTTGAGCCAGAGCCCGGTGTTGCCCAAAGCTGGGATATTAGTGATGACGGCAAACAAATCACTTTCCACATCAATCCTAAAGCGCGCTGGTCGAATGGCGACCCAGTAACGGCTCATGATTACGTCTGGTCATGGCGCCGCGCGCTTGATCCCAACATGGGCAACCAATATGCCTATATGCTTTATCCCCTGCTGAACGCCGAGGCCTACGCAACGGGCAAACTTGATGACGCCGAGCAACTTGGCGTGCAAGCAGCGGACGATCAGACGCTGGTGGTGACTCTGAACGCACCCACCCCCTACTTCATACAGCTTATGGACCACTACTCGACCTTTGCGGTACATCCTGACACCGTCAGCAAGTTTGGTGGTGCGACCGACCGCTTTACCCCGTGGACGCGGGTCGGCAACATGGTCAGTAACGGCCCCTTTGTTTTGACCGAATGGAAATTAAACCGCTACATCCGCGTCGAGAAGAATCCACTCTACTGGAATGCCGAAAACGTCAAACTCAATGCGGTGATGTTCTATCCTACCGAGAACCTCACCAGCGAAGAGCGCATGTTCAGAGCCGGTCAACTGCACTACACCAACGAAGTCCCCTTGGATAAAATCCCTGTTTACAAGGCCATGGACAACTCGCCTTTTGTGCAGGCCCCCTATTTAGGCACTTACTATTACTTGCTGAACACCCAAAAGGCACCAATGAACGATGTACGCGTTCGCAAAGCGCTCTCTATGGCCGTAGATCGCGACACGCTCGTCAGCACGGTACTACAAAACGCCTATGTCCCCGCATACTCAATCACACCGCCAGATACTCTGGGGTACTTCCCGCCCAAGACCTTTGGCTATGACCCAGAGCAAGCGCGTCAACTCTTGACTGAAGCGGGCTACCCCAATGGCGAAAACTGGCCGGGGTTGGAACTTACCTACAACACCAGCGAAAACCATCGCAAAGTCGCTGTTGCCATCCAACAAATGTGGAAAGACGTCCTGAATATTGACGTATCGCTTGCCAATCAAGAATGGAAAGTTTATCTCGACTCGGTCAACCAAATGAACTTCCAAGTCGCGCGCCGAGGCTGGATTGGCGACTACGTCGATGCCAACAACTTCTTGGATCTATTTATCACCGAAGGCGGAAATAACAACACGGGTTACAGCGACCCGAAATACGACGAGATTATCTTGCGCGAAGCGCCAAACGCAGCAACGCGCGAAGAACGATATGCTCTGTTCCGCCAAGCCGAAACCATGCTGATGGAGGAAATGCCCATCATCCCCATCTACACCTACACCAGCAAACATTTGATACACCCAAGCGTCAAAGGCATGCCCTCTAACTTAATGGACTCGCTGAACATTCGCTACGTTTGGCTCGATCCAAACGAAACCCTCAAGGCAGAATAATCATGTGGCGTTTTATTTTCGGTCGATTGTTGCAAGCCGTCCCCGTTATTTTTGTTGTCATTACGGCTACCTTTTTCTTAGTCCGCGCAGCGCCTGGTGGGCCTTTTGATGCAGAAAAAGCGGTCATCCCAGAAGTTAAAGCTGCGCTCGAGCGACAGTACCGCCTTGATCTTCCCTTACACGAGCAATATTTCGCCTACCTAGGTGATTTAATGCAGGGTGATCTTGGTCCCTCATTTAAATACCCCGGACGCAGCATTAACGAACTCATCGAATCAGGTCTGCCGGTAACCGCAGAACTGGGCGCTTACGCTCTGCTGATTGCACTCATCATCGGTGGCCTCTCGGGCATATTGGCGGCACTGCGTCCTAATACTCTGCAAGACTACATCCCGATGTCTCTTGCGATGATTGGTATTTGTATGCCCACATTCTTGTTGGGGCCCTTGCTAGTACTACTGTTCGGCATTGAGCTCGACTGGCTCCCCGTATCGGGCTGGGGCGACATCCCTGGCGACAAACTGATGCCCAGCATTACTTTAGGCGCCGCCTATGCTGCCTATGTGGCTCGTCTATCGCGCGCCGGAATGCTGGAAGTACTCAGCCAAGACTACATTCGCACCGCGCGAGCAAAAGGGCTACCCGAGTGGCAGGTCGTCATAAAGCACGGGCTTCGGGGTGGCATGCTGCCTGTCGTCGCGTTTTTAGGCCCCGCATTTGCGGGCTTATTAGCGGGCTCCTTCGTGGTGGAAACGATTTTCCAAATCCCAGGGCTCGGCCGATTCTACGTGCAAGCAGCTTTCAACCGTGACTACACCATGATCTTGGGAACAACTGTATTTTTATCAACACTGATTGTTCTGTTTAACTTACTGTCCGACATCGTAGCGGCGTGGCTCAACCCTCGGCTACGCGCGCAATTAAGCGAATAATTTATGACCGACATGACTCTACAAGCCGAAAAAGGCACATCCTTGTGGGAAGACGCATGGCGTCGACTCAAAAAGAATAAGCTGGCGCTGTTTGGCCTTGGGCTTCTTAGCAGCTTCGTGCTAATTGCGCTGTTGACCCCCTGGATAGCGCCCTACGCCTACGATGCCCAAAATTTGGACTTAGGCGCAACGCCACCCTCTGCAGCGCATTGGCTTGGCACCGATATCTTTGGAAGAGATTTACTTACTCAGATCATGTACGGCGGCCGTATCTCGCTTGCCGTTGGGTTTGTGGCTACCGCGGTAGCCTTATTGATCGGAGTCACTTGGGGCGCTATTGCCGGTTATGTCGGTGGCCGCGTTGACGCAGTAATGATGCGTATTGTGGATATCCTTTATGCTCTGCCCTTCATGATTTTCATCGTGTTACTGATGGTTGTCTTCGGTCGCAACTTGCTCCTGCTATTCTTGGCCATTGGCGCCGTTGAGTGGTTGACTATGGCTCGCATCATGCGTGGTCAGGTGCAAACCCTACGCAAGCAAGAGTTTGTGGAAGCGGCGATCTCCTTAGGTTTAGCGCCTGCTACGATTATTCGTCGCCACTTAATTCCCAATGCGCTAGGCCCTATCATTGTGTACACCACCCTGACGATCCCAAGCGTTATGCTGCTAGAAGCCTTTTTAAGCTTTTTAGGCTTGGGCATTCAGCCACCCAAAACCTCATGGGGCCTGCTGATATCGTACGGTGCGGAGACCATGGAAGAATATCCGTGGCTACTGATCTTTCCCGGCATGGCGCTCACCCTAACCCTATTCGCACTAAATTTTTTGGGCGACGGCTTGCGTGATGCGCTCGACGTGCGTCGTTCTGCAGATTAAGGAGCACCCATGAGTTTATTATCCGTGTCTAATCTGCGAGTCGATTTTAATACCCGTAACGGCCATACCATCGCCGTTAACGACATCAGCTTTGCCGTCGAAAAAGGCCAAATCACCGCTATCATTGGCGAGTCAGGCTCGGGCAAATCGGTGGCTTGTTACAGCTTACTAGGGCTATTGCCGCAACCACCAGCCAGTGTTGAATCGGGCCAAGCGCTTTTCGAAGGGCAAGATTTACTGCAGATGTCTGAGTCCGAGCTTCGAGCCATACGGGGTCGTGACATCGCTATGATTTTCCAAGACCCAATGACCTGCCTAAATCCCTTTATGACCATTGGTGATCAGCTTATCGAGCCTCTGGTCTACCACAAAGATTTGAGCAAAAAAGACGCCCTGAATCGAGCCAAGGAGCTCTTAGTCGAGGTCGGTATTCGCGACCCCGATACCACCATCAACAATTATCCCCATGAGTTTTCGGGCGGTATGCGCCAGCGGGTAATGATTGCGATGGCGCTAATTAATGAACCCAAGTTACTCATCGCTGACGAACCAACGACTGCCTTGGACGTAACCATTCAAGCTCAGATTCTCAAGCTCATTGCCGAACTTCAAACCAAACGCGACATTGGCGTGATTTTTATTAGCCATGACCTCGCGGTGGTCGCTGACATTGCCGACCAAATTATCGTAATGGAGAAGGGCCACCTAGTCGAACGCGGGGATCGAGAAGCCATCTTCAAGCATGCGCAACATCCCTATACACAGAAACTGTTAGCAGCAATCCCCAGCAGTACCAAGCAAAGTAGCAGTCAAGTGCTCGAGCCTTTGGTGCAGGTCAAAAATTTAAAAACGTATTTCGAAACCCCCTCACAGACAGTTAAGGCGGTCGATGACGTCAGCTTTGAAATTAACAAAGGCGAAATTCTCGGGCTAGTTGGTGAATCGGGCTCAGGTAAATCCACGATTGGCCGCTCAATACTCAGACTACTGCCCATAACCGAAGGCACCGTCAATTTCGCTGGAACCGATGTGACTGCCCTAGACAAAGACGGGCTAAAAAGTATGCGCCGGCGCATGCAGATGATCTTTCAAGATCCGTATGCCTCACTCAACCCACGCATGAGCGTTTACGACACGCTGGCCGAGCCGTTGCTCCTGCACAACATTGAATCGCGCAAGACTGTAGAGCAAGCCGTGTTAAAGCTAATGGATGATGTCGGCCTAGCCCGCGCTTTTATACGCAAGTATCCGCACGAATTCTCTGGGGGCCAAAGGCAGCGTATCGCTATTGGTCGAGCGCTTGCGACTAAACCCGACTTTATTGTGGCAGACGAGCCAGTATCTGCATTGGATGTCACCATCCAAGCGCAAATTCTGGATTTGATGCTGGAATTGGGGCAACAGTATGGGCTAACAATGCTATTCGTATCGCATGACCTTGCGGTGGTCAGGCACATTGCGGATCGAATTATTGTGTTATACCACGGCAAAATTGTAGAGCAAGGTAGTAGCGAAACTTTGTTTATCAACCCCCAGCAGAACTACACCAAAACTCTACTCCAATCGATACCGGGGCAGTCTTTACTGGCAAGTTAAACGAATAGGGAGGGCGCTTAGCTCAAGTTTTTAGCCCCACGCCCCAGGGCTTATCGGGGTTAGCCAGCCACTCCTCGAAATCGCCGATCGACATCGGTGTGGCGATATAGAAGCCTTGCGCATAATCGCAGCCGAGTTCTTGAAGGGTTTGCAGAGTTGTAGCCTCCTCAACGCCCTCAGCGACCACTACCTTATCCAGCGCATGCGCCATTGCAATGGTCGACTCCACAATAATTCGGTCGTCGGCTTCATCTGACAAACGCTGGATAAACGCCTTGTCGATTTTAACGGCTCTGGCGGGTATTCGACGCAAATAAGAAAGCGAAGCAAACCCGGTACCAAAGTCGTCAATGGCTATCATCGCACCCATCTTATCCAAGCGCTGCAAGCTCTCGAGTGCTTTATTGGGGTCAGTCATCATACTGGTTTCGGTGACTTCTAAGGTCAAAGCACCGGGCTCTAAGTTCAGCCTGTCAAGCACATTGCGCAGTTGCGCCGTAACGTTCAAGTCTTGTATATCCGAAATCGATAAATTGATGCTGACATCTAAGTTGAGTCCGCGCATACGCCACACGCGCAACTGTCGAGCAGCTTGATCCATGGTCCAGCGAGTCACCTGACGAATCAGGCCGCTCATCTCCGCGAGGCGCATAAATTCGTCTGGGTTTAACAGGCCTAGATCCGGATGGTGCCAGCGCAACAGTGCTTCGACACTGCTAACGCACTGAGTTTGCATATTAATAATGGGCTGATAGAACAACTCGAGCTCATCACGAGCCAGTGCCAGCTGAAGATTTTTGTTCATCATTAACCGCTGGGTCGCATTGTCATCACTGGCGGGGTCATAAAGTGCAACGTTCGACCCTGCCTTGGCTTTGGCCGCGTAGAGGGCGGTATCTGCCATACGTAAGAGCTCACCACCATCATCGGCGTGCAGAGGGAACATCGCGAGCCCCATGCTAATGCCGATACTAATCTCGTGCTCTTCAACGCAAAAGTAATCGTCGGTGGCGGAAATCAGTTTTTCGGCAACCTCTTCGGCGCCTACGCGAGTTGTTGCGGGCAGCACAAACGCGAATTCGTCTCCCCCCCAGCGGGCCACAAAGTCACCTCTGCGCAGCACTTTTTTGAAGCGTTGCGCCAATTCTTCTAACACCCCATCACCAACAAAATGCCCCAAGGTATCGTTGACACCCTTGAACCCATTAAGATCCGCCACCAAGACCGCAAAATGGTGTGATTCGTCTCGAGCACGAGCCAAGATTTTGCTCATCTCTGTTCGAAAGGCAACGCGATTGGGCAGGCCGGTTAAGTCATCATGCAACGCATTGTAGTTGGCCACCTTACCAAACGAAATCAAACCATCAATCGATTCCAGCGAATGCCGGCTTAACAACAAGCCAAAAAAACTTCCGCCCAACATGATCAGCGAGGACAAAATGTCGTGTACACTGAATCCACGCCAATACAGATCAATACCAAACGCAATATAGGCGCCAATAAACAAAAGCGTCGCGGCAAAAAGGAATTGCCATCCCCGCGAGCGTTCGTTACGTTTAAACACAATGAGGCCAATGGTATGCGCCGTACCCGCCATTGCGATAATGCTAAGAACAATGATGCCGACGACTACGGCTGTTATTGTCGCTTGATCTGTCATCGTGCTACCGCGGATCCTTCAAGAAGCCGTTGGGAATAAAAACGCTCACCTTGATTGGCAATGAGCGCATTAGAGTAAACAAGATGCTAACAGTAGCATAAACCCGTTGTTTGTCACGGGTACAACAGAGGTTTAATCACATGAGTGATACAGAAAATGTTCATTACCAGGGCTTGAGCTATCCTTTCGGACG
>NZ_CBFHWH010000017.1:0-36724 GCF_965659035.1 Aequoribacter sp.
ATTCGGCCGAAATCAAAGGCGTCGTCGACAATTGGCATAAAAAAATCCGTGGTGCTGAGAATGGCTTGACCATTGCCGATGTTCATGGCGGCGGCATCGTCCTTGTGATCATTGCCTACCAATAGATTTGGGTGACTGATTCCTGCGCTACGCTCTGTACTCGCTTTTAAAATTTTATCGAGTACGTCTGGCGCAATTTTGCAGCCGCATCCTGCCCCGTGGCTGTACTGCGTGAGTCTGATTTTTTCTTTATCCACGTTGCGTTCCTTGCGGCAATTCACCTCATCATACCGCGATCTTGATATCGGTAAAGGGTTTGAAGAATTGTGACCGTTTTGTATGGAATGTGCGGTACGCATTTAGACTAAAACCGTGATAGTCTATGTTAACTTGACAGTAAAACTAGGCGGCGAAGCACCGCTTGTGCGTGATAAGGGATCCCAACATGACGAGCACCCAAACAAAACTGACTTTTGCTAAGCGTATTTTAGGCGCATTAACCACTCTGGTTCTTGTTGCCTGCGGGGGCGGAGGTGGCGGTGCTGGCTCAGGTGGCGGTTTTTTGCCCGATAACAATGGAACGCCCACTCCGTCTTACACGCTGACGGTATCAGGCAAGAGTGCTGGCGGCACGGCAACTAACGAGTTCTCTGCCTCCAGCCCCCTGACAATTGAGGTGCTGGTAGAAGATACTTCGACCAATACCGCGTCAGTTGTGTCTGGGGCCGTGGTGGAGTTGGAATCCACGGTTGGAACAATTACGCCTGCGAACGCCTCGGCGTTGACCAATGCTTCTGGTATTGCGGAATTTACCTTGGGGTTTAATCAGGAAGAGGGCGCGGGAACAGTCACCGCCAGGTATGTAGTCGATGGAACAACCTATAGCGGTACCTTCAATGTTCAATCAATTGTCGAGCCCACGAACGAGCCCGTCATCACACTGAGCCTTGCGGCCACTAACAGCACCGGCGATACGGTAACAACCCTGTCACAACGCTCGCCAGCAACGTTGACCGCATCTTTTTTGTCTACTCTTGACGGTGCGGCGACACCCATCAGTGGCGAGCTAGTAACGATTACCACAAATGTAGGTGATGTTAGCCCTAGCAACAATACCGCGCTGACCGATGTCAATGGTGATGCGGTTTTCACCGTCTCATTTAATGGCACTGAAGGCGCTGGCTCGGTCGGTGTTACTGCGTCCTTGGACGGCGTGGCGTACACCGATACTCTGAATTTACAAGCCCAAGACACTGGCGCACCCTACGAGATTTCAATTCAAATCGTGAACGAGAGCGACGTGCAGACTAATGTGTTGTCCTCGTCGCAGCCACTGACAGTACAAGCCTTGGTTCGTCGCATTGATGGTGGGTTGTTCATCCCGGTAGGTGCAGGCGAAAGTGTCCAGCTCGCGACTACTCTCGGTAGTATTGCCGGTAATGGTAGTGCGTTAACAAACGCGCAGGGCATAGCTTCTTTTGATTTAACCTTCGATGGCACGGTAGGTGCGGGTAGCGTGACGGCAAGCTACGACAGTGCTGAAGGTTCGGTAACGAAAGTCAGCAATATCCAAGCGGTCGCCACAGCTACGGGCTACACTCTAGATCTCGTTGCAATTCCCGCGGCGGGCATGGACGCCAACACTTTCGCGCAAGGTGCCCCGATTACCCTTCGCGCAACCTTGGCCTCGCCAACAAGCTCGGTGGCGAATCAAGCTATCGCACTAAACACCAGCGTGGGTCAGGTGAGTCCGGCAAATGGAGTCACCTTGACGGACGCAAATGGGGTCGCGATATTTGAAGTGGCTTTTAATGACGTTATTGGTGCCGGAGTTGCGACCGCGACATTCAATCCAATAGGCGGTGCCATAGGTACTTCAGTCAACTTAGAAGCTGTTGTGGCAGATCCAACGGCTGGATTAGAAGTTTCGACTTTTGCAGATGACGGGTCGGTTACCACGGAATTCGCTGTAGGCTCGCCCATGACAGTGCGAGTCCAATTAACAGACGGCGTTGGTGCGGCGGCTCTGAAAGCGGGCGAGATCATTAATTTGAGCAGTAGCATAGGAACGCTTAACGCGGCATCAAAACTCACTGACAGCAATGGTGTTGCAACGTTCGAGCTTCGCTCGGAGGGTGTTGTGGGTGCCGGTACTCTAGAAGCGACGTACCAAACCGATCTTGGTTTAGTACGTGCACAGCAAACAGTTCAATCTATCGCCTCCGAGCCCTACGTGCTCGATTTGGTCGCTGCCGGTGGCCCCATGACTTTGGGTCAAGACATTCTCTTAACAGCGACATTAACAGCGCCAAATGGCGTAGCGGCTTCAGGTCAGATTCTAAACATTGCAACTGATCTGGGTGTTCTGGATAAAGCCTCAGCAGTCACCGATGGCTCCGGCAATGCAGTATTCACGCTCAGCTATAACGACGTGGTAGGCGCGGGCGTGGTGACGGTGAGGTTTACCTCTGGCAGCGAAACCTTCACGAGCTCCGCGGTGGTTGAGGCTGAGTCCCCAACGGCGCCAAGCTTAGCCCCGTTGGTCCAAAACCAAGCGGGTGTTGCTACTCGAACTTTGAGCTCAGTTGAAGATTTGGTGTTTGAAGTGGCCGTGCGCGATCGTCAGGGTAACTTGGTGGGGGCAGGCGAAGTAGTTTTTGCCTCTACGTCAATCGGTACTCTGGTAGGTAACGGATCGGCACTGACCGATGAGTTCGGTGTTGCCCGCTTCACTCTGCAACATGACGGCACCGTTGGTGCGGGTGTTCTGACGGCGAGTTATAGTCTGGATGGGCAGACTGTAAGTGTTCAACGCACAGTGGAATCCGTTGCGACGAATCAAAATTACACCTTAACTCTGGACGCTACCGTTGATGGCGCGAATTTTAGTGCCCTCAGTGATTTAGTTGTTAACGTCACCTTGGCCTCAACGACTGGCGCCGAAGTCGCGAATCAAGCCATTACCCTGACTTCTGATATCGGTGCTATTGCTGGCAACGGTCGCGCACTGACCAATGGTGCCGGCGTGGCTTCATTCGTCGTATCGTACAACGATATTTTGGGTGCGGGTATAGTAACGGCCTCCTTCACAACCAATGATGGGACTTTGACTGATAGTGCAAATGTCGAAGCTGTCGATGTGAGTAACAATTTCGGTTTAGATTTCAATTTGAGTGATGCTTCAGGAAGCTTCTCTCTGGCAGAACCGCTGACAGTCCAAGTTCAATTAACCGACGGGCAGGGTGATCCGCTTGCAACTTCAGGCGAAATCATCAATTTAAGTTCCACGATTGGTAGCCTAGATGCTGGCTCTAAACTGACCGATGCTAGCGGTATAGCGACCTTCGTGTTGTCGTCTACAGGTGCAATCGGTGCAGGTACTATCGAGGCAACCTATGGCAGTGATTTGGGTGTGATCAGAGCACAACAAACCGTCCAATCGGTTTCCACAACCCCCTATGTCATCACGGTAACCTCTGCTGGCGGTCCCATGACTCTCGGTCAGGATATCACTCTTACTGTCAATTTAGAGCAGCCAAATGGGACACCGGCTGTGGGCGAAATTGTGACCCTCCAAAGCACAATAGGCTCGTTGAACAAGACCTCAGCTCTAACAAATGGCTTGGGTGACGCGGTATTTGTTCTGTCCTATGCCGATCAAATTGGTGCGGGAATTGTGACAGCAAGCTTCAATTCTGGCACCGAGGTGTTTAGCAATACCGCGACAGTGGAAGCAGTTGCGCCGGCGGGTCCGACGGTCAGCATAGCGACGACGGTGGGTGGTGTTGCGAGCACGCAGTTCGATGCGGCGTCTGACATGACGGTCGTTGTGACGGTAGCTGGTAGTGCGGACTATGCGGTATCGGCGGGCGACACGGTGAGCTTGGCAAGTACGATCGGTACGGTAGCGGGCAATGGTACGGCTCTGTTGGTGGATAACGCGGGTAACCTTGAAGCGACCTTCACGGTGAGCAGTGATGGCACGGTGGGTGCGGGTACTTTGACGGCGTCGATTGATGTGAGTGGTACGGTGTTTGATAGCCAGCGCAACGTTCAAGCGGCGGCGACGGACACGAACTTCCAGTTGACGCTGTATCAAGCGGACGGTACGACAGCCTTGAACGGTTCGAGCCTGAGTGCGGCGAGCCCCTTGAGCTTTGTGGCGACCTTGGAAGACATCAGCACGGGTGCTGCGGTTGCAGTAGCCAACGAATTGGTGAGCGTGAGCTCAACGATTGGTAGCTTGAACCAAGCGAGTGCGTTGACGGGCGGTACGGGCGAAGCAAGCTTTGTATTGAACGCAGCGGGCGTGATTGGCGCAGGTGTTGTGACGGCGACCTTTGAGACGAGCCTGGGTACGGTGACCGCGCAAGCGAACGTATCGGTGACCTCGGACTCGGCGGTGAGCTACACCGTTGCGATTGGCAATGGCAGCAACGGTTGGGTATTCAGCGATGCCAATCCTTTGACCTTGGGTGTGACGGTTGCGGCGACAGACGCTTCTGACCTGTCCGGTCAGTTGGTTACGTTAACGACCGATTTGGGTACGGTCGTGGGTAACGGCACGGCGGTACTTGCGGATATTGCGGGCGTTTATACTGCGAGCTTCACGGTGGATTACGCGAGTGTTGTGGGTGCGGGTACCTTGACGGCGTCGTTTACGGCAGCGGGTGAGACGTATGTGGATACGCAGTCGATTGAAGCGACGAGTTCAGAGGCTTATACCTTAGGTATTACGCCGGACGTTGCCCAAGTGACCTTGGGTACACCGATGACCTTGACGGTTAGCCTAGACGATGCGGCGGGTAATCCTGTAGCGAGTCAAACGGTAAATCTGGCGAGTACGATTGGTAACTTGAACCGCACCAGCGGTGTGACGGATGCGGCGGGCGAGACGGACTTTGTGTTGAGCTACGGTGGCGCGTCGAGTGATGGTTTGGTGACTGCGACGTACCAGGTGAACGGCAATACCTACACGCAGACCTTGCGTGTTGTGGTTGCGGATACGATACCTGCGACGGTGAGTATTGCGACGACGGTGGGTGGTGTTGCGAGCACGCAGTTCGATGCGGCGTCTGACATGACGGTCGTTGTGACGGTAGCTGGTAGTGCGGACTATGCGGTATCGGCGGGCGACACGGTGAGCTTGGCAAGTACGATCGGTACGGTAGCGGGCAATGGTACGGCTCTGTTGGTGGATAACGCGGGTAACCTGGAAGCGACCTTCACGGTGAGCAGTGATGGCACGGTGGGTGCGGGTACCTTGACGGCGTCGATTGATGTGGGTGGGGAAGTCTTTAGTGCAACCAAAGGTATTGAATCACTGGGCGCTCCTTACGAGTTATCTGCTCTTACCTTTCTGGACTCAACTTCGGCAGCGCTGGACAATGCAATTGTCTCTTCGGTCGCACCTTATCGCTTGATTACGGCGAGTGTTACTTTGACTGATTTAGGCGGGAATGCACTGGAAAATCGCTTGATTCAATTCGTGAGCGCAAAAGGTCAGTTGACCCCCATTGATGGTTATGTGTTGACTGATGCCACAGGTGTTGCTCAGGTAACCATTGCCTACACCGATGATATTACCTCTGGTATTGGCGAACTGAGTGCAAGTTATGTTTCGGCACTGGGTACAGTATCGGTAGTGGCTGATGTACAAGCGGTTGCACCTAATTTGTTGATAGGAACGATTGATGGCATCAACTTTACTGAGGCGGATCTTGCATCAACCCCAGCTTCGGGTAGTTTGGTGAACCAGGGCTCCGCGGTGTTGCAATTGGATATCGTAAATTCGGATTTGGATATTACTAATGCGAGTGATGCGGATCGGATCAAGTCAGCCCAGGTTGTGGCCTTTAGCTCGTACTGCTTGGATAACGGTTTAGCGACGCTATCCCCTGCGAGTCCGATCACTACCAGCTCAGGTCAGGTAAGCGCGACTTACACGGCAGGCGCTGGTTGCACTGGTGATGACGAGGTGATTGCTACGCTGCAGTTTGGTGGTAGCGCGACTGCTCAGACTGCATCGCAAGTACTGACCATTGCCGCAGCCGTCGAAGCTGTGTCGATTGAGGCCGTCGATGTGACTCCTACAACGCTGGCCATCGCTGGTACGGGGGCCCTGAGTAACGTGTCTGAAACGGCGGTAGCGCAATTCCGTGTAGTCGACGGTAACGGCTCACCGGTTCAAGGCGAGACGGTCAACTTCTCTTTGTCGTCTACTGTAGGTGGACTGGCGTTGAGCGCACCATCTGCCGTCAGTGGTTCAGATGGTTTGGTGAGTGTTACCCTAAACTCAGGTAACGTACCCACCAGCACATTGGTTACGGCTGAACTAAATTCGACAGGGCAGCTCATTTCATCGACTCTCGTGACCGTGTCGACCGCGATTCCCGATCAAAATTCGTTCACGATTTTCTCGGACAACTTGTCGGTGTCACAGGCTTATCCTGCTGTGAATCAAACATCGAATATCTCCGTCCGTCTGGCTGATCGCTACAATAACGTGGTGCCCGATGGTTCAGTTGTTTACTTCACAACGGAATACGGCGCCATTGACGCGAGTTGCTCTATCGTCTCGGGCGAGTGTTCGGTGGTGTGGCGCTCGCAAGCGCCTAAGCCAATCGGTAGCAATTTATCGACGGTGGATTGCCCTGACTACGATAACGACGGGGATGGAACGGCCAACAACGATGCGCTTGGTACTTTCGATCCGTGTCCCTCATCTCTCAGTATCGAGCAGGGCTCTCGAACTACAATCTTAGCGACAACCACAGGTGAAGAAAGCTTTTTGGATGTGGATGGCGATGGTTTGATGAGTGATTTCCTGAATGAATTCATCGATGCTCAGCATGATCTTGGCGAGCCTTATTTGGACGCGAACGAGGATGGTGCCTACCAAATCAATGAGTTCTTTGTGGATGACGATAGTTCCGGTTCTCGTGAAGACGGAGACAATCTCTATACTGGTATTGGCTGTACCGCGGCGACTTTGACCAGTGGTGAATGTACCGGAACGACGTTGTCTGTCTTTGATAACATCTCGCTGATTTTATCGCCTTCGGACAATCTCTATATTGCCCTAGTTGATATAGGCGCGACACCTGATTTGTCGGTCTTGGTTGAACCCGGCGTCGACACCGTGGCGGCAGGTAGCTACGTGGCGTACTTTTCGGATCAGTACAACAACCAGCCGGCAAATGGTGCGACCATCACGGTAAGCGCAACGGGAGATTGCTCGATCGTGTCACCGACCACATTTACAGTGCCAAACAATAATGCAGCAAATGCCTACCGAATCGGTATAGAGATTGCGTCAGTGGCAGCAACGGCGGGTGCTGACACTGTGAGTGTCTCCATTGCTAACCCGGGTGCGGCGACGGTGACCCAGACCTTCACTTGTATCCCCTAGGTATTGATAGTCTTGCTGTAAGCCGAGCTCAATGCTCGGCTTTTTTTGGCGCGAAAACTTCTGCATCTGTGGTAGCATCTGCGGCATGAAGACACCGCACCCACAACAGGAATTCCACAAGCTCGCCTACCTGAAGGCGCTCGGTATTCAGCCTCTGGTTTTGATGCGTCAGCCAGTGTTTGGCACGATATTGCCCAGAGCAGTGCCGATAGCCAGTGAAGTTGCTTTGGTATCTAGCGTATCTTCGGATGCGAATGCAATGGTTGTGGAGTCTAGTGCCAAACAGGTGGATGTTTCGGGTGCCAATCCTACAGCCAGCTTAGCAGCCGTGCGTGAATCGTTGATGGGCAACCAGACTCGATCCGGTACGGCGGATACGCAAGCTCCAATGGTGCCAGATGTGCAGCCCCAGGCCTCCGAGGTCGTTAAAACAGTCGCACTTGACACACGACAAAGCGACGACCAAAGAATTAAGGCTGAAGAAATACCGGTTCCTGAAAGTGCCAGTGTCAGCACTAGTCCAAGTCCAACCGGCACGGTCTTGCCCTCTAAATTTACGGCGCTCGTTTATGCGCATGCGCACGTCACCTTAGTGGCGGTGGGCGCACAATTGCAGGCCCAGCACTGGGCATTGTCGAAGAATATCAGTTTAGCCTGTCATGCAGCGAATTCTAGCCAGTCAGATGCCGCAGCCTTACCCAGCGTGCTGGAATTTCACTGGCCAATACCGGGGGTGCCCGCTAATGAGCCTGAGGCAGCGAAATCCGCTTTTGCAGGTTTTTTAAGTAAGCACACGGCCCAGAGCGATAGGCGAGTTTTATTGCTCGGTGATTTAAGCCAACAACTAGCGCAGGTGTTTGTCCAGCATGCCGCAGACAAGCAGATCCTAGCCGGCCCTAGTCTTGACGCCATGCTTGGGGATCAATCCCTTAAGCGTTTATTGTGGCAAGATTTGATCGTCAACGGATTCGCGTGAGTCTGATCTTAGCTCAAGCGGGGCTATCGGATCTTGAGGCTCTGGCAAATCTTGCGAGAGAGTGCGGCGAGTCGCGCTGGACTGAAGAAACGTTTTACCCCGCGTGCAGATCGGATGAAAACGAGATTGTGCTGGTACTAAGAGATGCGTCAGCTATAGTAGCCTATGCCGTTATGGCCAGAGAGTATGAGAGCTGCGCGCTATACAATCTTGGCGTCAATCCTGATAAGCGCAGACAAGGCCTTGCGGCACGACTGTTGGCGGAAGGACTCAGGTGGGGCCAGACGCAAGGCTGTGACCGCTGTTTGCTCGAAGTGCGTGCCTCAAATGCCGGCGCTATTCGCTTGTACGAGAGCCTAGGTTTTGTTCAAGACGGCCTGCGAAAACGCTATTATCCCAACCCCGACGGTAGCCGCGAAGATGCGGTGCTTATGTCTAAGCAATTGGAGACACAATGAGAGTGCTTGAAACACAGTGGTGGCGTCTTGGTTTGCCCGATGAATGGAATGCCGAACAAGACGACGAAAGTATTCTGATTACCGACCGAGATGAGGTGGGTACTATCGAGATTAGTCAATTATTAGCTGAGCCCGGCGAAGCGCAACCGAGTATTGAAGAACTGGCTAAGTTGAACGCCGAGCACGATAACTTAGAGTGGAGTAGCTGTTGTTGCGGCGATTTTGATGGGGTGGAAACTGTTTATCTGGAGGATGGCGCTTCGATTCGCGAGTGGTGGTTGCGTGCTCAAAGTTTAACTCTGTTTGTGACCTACGTCTGCGATGAAGAGAACCGAGGTCTTGATGACGCCATCGTCGACGAGATCTTAGATGGTCTAGAGCTGGTTGTTGAGTCGCTTAACGAATAACGCCGGTCACGCGAGCGCGTTTGCTACCTGCTTCGACCGCTCCTTGTGTGGTTTGTTTATCGGCAAAATGCTGGTCTAGTCTATTTTTCAGGGCGATAAGTAGGCCTGTGAAAATAAACGCGCCGGGTGGCAATACTGCTAACAAGAACGGCTCGTAGTCGTCAAACACGACCCAACGCCAAGTTGCCGCCTGGGATCCGAATAACAACTGCATATCTGCGAAGAGGATACCTGTGCCTAACAGCTCTCGAATCGCGCCCAACACAACCAATACCAATGCGAAACCGAATCCCATCATCAAGCCATCGTAGGCGGCAGGTAACATAGCATTTTTACTGGCAAATGCCTCGGCTCGTCCGAGGATGGCGCAGTTAGTCGTAATCAGTGGTAAAAAGATGCCTAGAACCTCATAAAGTTCGAAGCTGTACGCTTGCATCAATAATTCGGTACAAGTAACGGCCGAGGCGATAATGAGCACGAAGACCGGAAGTCGGATGGCATTACTGACGATGTTGCGAACCAGTGATACCGATACGTTAGATACCACTAACACGAATAAAGTCGCCAGACCTAGGCCAAGTGCATTGGCGATATTGGTGCTGACCGCCAGCAGAGGACATAAACCCAGTAGTTGAACGAGCGCGGGATTGTTGCTCCACAGGCCCTTAAATGTAAGGTCTTTAAGGTCACTCCGCATAGGTGGGTCCTTTTATCGGGTTTGTTGGAGCTCCCAGTTGGCTTATGAGTTTTGCCCTTATTGAATCTTCAGTGAGTGTAATATCACTCAATCCGTCAGGTAACGGCGCTTCGAACAGCGTCTCATAGTTGTCTCGAGCGTACAGCAGGGTGCCATATACGGCCTGGATCACGGCGCGGGGTGTGATGGTGGCTCCGGTAAATTGATCGAAAGAGCCGCCGTCTTTTCTTACTGCCCAAGCGCTTGCTTGTGTATCCGAGAGCGATTTGCCCAAAAAACCGTCAATCCAGGGTGATTTGTTGCGCTGTATTTTATCGCCAAGTCCAGGCGTTTCTTTATGGGCCAGGACCCTTACGCCGGTAATGGCCAGTGTGTTATCGACACCGACCAGTAAATCGATGTCGCCGCTGTATCCCTCGGATGTTCGGATTGGAACGATGATCCCTACCACTATCCCATTGCTGAGGGCGCGCAGGATTTTTGTTCCCGAAGCAATGAACCGAGTGCCAGTGGCGCTAGAGACCAAGAAGCTCTCATCGAGAATGGGGTCGAGGTAATAGTTGGGCGGCATGACTTCAGCCAGTGCTTGGGCTCTGGCTTTGGCTTTGGCTTGAGCGATGGGTTCCGCGGTGTTAGCTTGAGTGAAGGCTAGAACGAAAGCGCAAATAGCCGCGAAGCCGGCCAGGGCCAAACTATGCTGAATAACCGACCGAGCCATCATTTTTCGCTGTCCCGCGCTTGTTGTCCGTAGGGCTTAGGTTGAGTGTAGTAGTCGATGAAGGGCGCTGCAAAATTCATCAGTAATACCGCAAACGCCACTGCATCAGGGTAAGAGCCCCAAACACGAATGCAGTAAACGAGCAGTCCCACCAGTGCGCCAAAAATTAAGCGCCCTAAATTAGATGTCGCGCCAGAAACCGGGTCAGTGATGATAAAAAAAGCGCCCAACATGGTGGCGCCGCTTAACCAGTGGAATAGTGGCGAGCCACCGCTCGCGGACGATCCGCCGTCATAGAACAGGGCACTCATCAAACCAAGCGCAGCAAGCATGCCCACCGGCGCATGCCAGTTAAAGATTTTTTGCTGTAAAAGCCACAAACCGCCGGCTAGAAACGCCAAGTTAATCCACTCCCACCCTACGCCCGAGAAACGACCAAATTGTGGATATTGTTGCCAAAGCGCGCTAACCATAAGACCGTCATTTTGTCTCATGAGGTCCAAAGGCGTCGCCATGGTGACAGCGTCGTAGGCCTGGGAGCCCATCGCGGCTAGAACACTATCCCAAATCCCTGGGGTGGTAGCCAATGAGCTTGGCGCGGTCCACTGTGTCATATGGACAGGAAACGAAACCAGCAAGACGACGTAACCGACCATAGCGGGATTGAAAGGGTTATTCCCCAGACCGCCGAATACATGTTTGGCCAGCCCAATGGCTGCTATCGTACCAATCGCGATTAACCACCAGGGTGAATAGGGCGGTAGGGCAAGTGCCAGTAGTACAGCGGTTACCACTGCGCTGTAGTCTCTAAGAGAGCGTAAGACTGGGTGATCGCGCATGCTCAGACATAATGACTCGCACAGGACGGCACTAACGCAGGCGACGAGCATATTGGTGAATACACCGGGTCCAAAAAAATGCGCCATGGCGATAATACCTGGCACCAAGGCCAGTAACACTCGGAGCATGATTTCTTCGGTGGGTCGAGCAGCACGTAGGTGCGGTGACGACACTTGTTGCAGCATCATTCTGAGCCCTCCTGTGTCTGTGCTTGTTTAGCCTGCTCGCTCGCCAAGAGACGCTCTAGGCGCTGAACACTAGCGGAAAGAGCTGTGAGTACTTTTTCCTCTTTACCACTGACCTGCGCCTGCTCTAAACCAAATTTTGCGCGCTCTAGCTTGGCTTTGAGTTCCTCAATTTTGCCACTGACTGAACCAGCTTCGGCGCTTTGCTGCAGTCGAGCTTTTTTCGCTTTCGCTCTCTCTATTGCAGCCTGAACCGGGTCTTCCTCGCCAGCAAAGCGAGAGTCTTGCTCTGCCTTGGCCTTCGCCTCGGCTTTACGCGCAGCGCGCGTTGCTTCACGCTCCGCAGCGTCTCTCTCTAAACGCGCCTGACGCGCTTCAAAGCGAGTTTTGGCGATGTCAGCTTGACGCTGCTCGATGGACTTTTCTTTGATCTCGGCTTTCGCGGCTCGGTAAAATTGGACCAAAGGTAAAGCACTTGGGCAGACGTAAGCACACGCGCCGCACTCGATACAGTCGGCTAAATTATGGGCGTTTAGTTGCTCATGGTTTTGACTTTTAGCATACCAATAGAGCTGTTGTGGCAGCAGTGACGCGGGGCAGACGTCGGCGCAGTGCCCGCATCGGATACAGGGTTGGCTTTGAGTGTCGCTTGCGAGCTCAGTTTTGCTGGGTGCAAGAATGCAGTTTGTTGTTTTGACAATGGGCACACTCAGATCGGGTAGGGTGAAGCCCATGAGAGGGCCACCCATAATGACTTTTTGGCTTTGTTCTCGCGAATAGCCCCCGTGCTGCAAAAGATGTTCGACGGGTGTTCCAAGTCGCACTTCGTAGTTGCCTTTGCGGGTAATACAATCACCCGTCAGTGTCGTAATGCGCGATATTAGGGGTTGCCCATGTAAGACCGCTTGCGCAATCGCTGCGGCGGTTGCGACATTCTGGCACACGATGCCAAGGTCAGCTGGAATCCCGTCTCGGGGCACTTGCTTGCCCGTTAGTAGCTCAATGAGTTGTTTTTCACCGCCCGATGGATACTTGGTGGGAATGCTTATGATCCTCCAGTCTCGATTTTCACAGGCAGAGCGAACGGCCTCGGTAGCCTCAGGTTTATTGTCTTCTATGCCGATTAGTACTTTCTGTGCACCGGTGATGTGCTGCAAGATGTTGATACCTTGCTCTAACAAATCACTTCGCTCGCGCATAAGTCGATCGTCAGCCGTGATGTAAGGTTCGCATTCCACACCGTTAATGATGAGCGTATCTATGGCGTCACTATTTAGCTTGTAAGCGCTGGGGAAGCCCGCTCCGCCAAGGCCGGCAATGCCTTGGTCGCGGAGGAGCCCCAGTAGTTTGGTCGTCTCATAGGTCTGCCAATTCGGGTGAGGGGTGGCCGATGCTGACTCGTCGTGCCCGTCTGTTTCAATGACAATACAGGTATCACTCAGGCCCGATGGGTGAGCCACTATCTGTGGTTCGATGGCTACAATATAGCCCGAGCTCGAGGCGTGGACGGCGGCGCTTAAGGGGCCGTCGGCGTGGGCAATAAGTTCCCCTTTCAGCACTCGCTGGCCAACACTAACTGCCGGTTTAGCAGACGCGCCGATGTGCTGTGAGACGGGTAAAATCAAATAGGATGGCAGAGGTGCAGTTTGAATCGCGGAAGTATTCGATTCGTTTTTGTGTTCTTCAGGGTGTATGCCGCCGTGAAAACTGTAGCTAACGTTCATACAGCATTACCATGGAGTTTATCTGTGGCGATTATTGATGTCTGGTGTGGCAAGGGCCATGACCAGTTTTGCAGTGTTGTGGGTAGTTCGATCATGTCGATGCAATCGACAGGGCAAGGTTCGACGCAAAGGTCACACCCAGTACATTCGCTGGCAATGACCGTGTGCATAAGCTTTGCGGCGCCGAGAATAGCATCCACGGGACAAGCCTGAATACATTTGGTGCAGCCGATGCACTCGTCTTCGTGAATGTAGGCCACAGTTTTTGGTTTTTCAACGCCGTGTTCAGCATCGAGTGGCAGCGGTTCAAGATTCAGCAAATCAGCCAGTTGATGGATCGTCGCTTCACCACCTGGCGGACATTTGTTGATCGCCTCACCGGCTACAATGGCCTCCGCGTAAGGGCGGCAACCGGGGTAGCTGCACTGTCCACATTGAGTTTGGGGCAGCAATGCATTGACCTGATCGACCACGGGGTTACCTTCGGTCTTGAACTTGATTGCGGCAAAGCCCAGTAACGCCCCGAAACCTCCGCCTAGGGCTAACAGCGCCGCGATGGCCCACCATAAGTTGTTGAGTGAAGCGCTGTCCATAGACTATACCAATCCCGCAAATCCCATGAACGCAAGTGACATCAGTCCAGCGGCAATCATGCCAATTGCCGGGCCCTCGAAAGCGGCGGGTACATCGGCCGCGGCCAAGCGTTCGCGCATTGCTGAAAACAGGATCAGCACTAAGGCAAACCCGAGTGCCGCACCAAAGCCATACCAGAGCGACTCTACAAACGTATGCGCTTTGTTGATATTCAGTAAAGCCACGCCAAGCACCGCGCAGTTGGTGGTAATGAGTGGTAAAAACACCCCCAGAACTCGATGGAGCAAGGGGCTGGTTTTGCGGATGAGCAGTTCAGTGAATTGAACGACAGCTGCGATAACCAAAATAAAAGAGATGGTTCGCAAGTACTCTAGATTTAGTGGAGTAAGAATAAGATGATAAGTCAGGTAGCTGCAGCCCGATGCAAGCGTCAGCACAAACGCAGTCGCCATGGACATCCCCATCGCCGTTTCGACTTTGTTCGACACGCCCATGAAAGGGCAAAGGCCCAAAAATTGCACCAAAACGAAATTGTTAACTAAAACAGTGGCGAGTAGTAGTGCAGCAAATTCAGCAATCATTCGGTCGGTACTCTTGATGCCCACTGAGTTCAGGGTATGGCAGGCTCCCATACCCCATTTTAGTCCATTATTTTACTTGCATCCCCGCCCTTGCACCTGAGTCTGGTGCCAGCAGAAATATGTCTGAGCCACCCGGACCTGCTGCCAGAGCCATGCCTTCTGAGGTGCCAAAGCGCATTTTGCGAGGCGCTAAGTTTGCCACGACGACGATCTGACGACCGACGAGTTGATCTGCACTGTAGGCGCTTTTGATGCCCGCTATGATCGTGCGTTCACTGTCCCCTAATGACACTGTCAGTCGCAGTAGTTTGTCAGCACCTTCGACTTCCTCGGCAGAGATAATATCTGCTACGCGTAAGTCAACTTTAGCAAAGGTGTCAAAGTCAATTTGTTCGGCAATTGGAGGATGATCAGAGGCCGAAGGTCCGGCTTTTGGCGTGTCTTTAATAGGTGCTTGCGCTGCTGCAGCCGCTTTTTCGGCTTCGATCATGGCCTCTACCGCGCTCATTTCGATGCGTTGCATTAAGGGCGAGAAAGGCTCGAGTCGGTGTCCTGCAGGCAACAAACCAGACTCTAGATTTGAAAACGTCAATTTGGTGTTTAAGAAGTTTTCCGATTTGGCGGCCATTTCTGGGAGGACCGGTGCCAGATACGAAACTAGGATACGGAAGGCCTGTACACCGTCTGAGCAGACGCGATGTACTTGGGCGTTATTGGCTTCGTCTTTAGCCAGCACCCAGGGTTGTTTCTCGTCGATAAACTGATTCACCCTATCGGCTAGGGCAATTACTTCTCGGATAGCTCGGTTGTAATCGCGGCCCTCAAAATGAGCGGCGATAGAGCTGCGAGCATCCAGTAAACCTGATAGGAGCTCGGGCGCTTCTTGCTCTGCCGCTAGGGTATTATCGAAACGTTTCTTCAAAAAGCCCGCGCAACGTGAGGCGATGTTCACAATTTTGCCGACAACATCGGAATTGACTCGCTGCACAAAGTCTTCCAGATTCAGATCGATGTCATCTACCGATGGGCCAAGTTTCGCGGCGAAGTAATAGCGTAAATACTCGGGAGATAGATGAGATAAGTAATTGCTCGCATTGATGAAAGTGCCTCGGCTTTTCGACATTTTGGTGCCGTTTACCGTCAGAAATCCGTGGGCATAAATCGCTGAAGGCGCTCGCAAACCGGCCGCGTTTAACATGGCGGGCCAGAATAATCCGTGAAAGTTAATAATGTCTTTGCCGATAAAGTGATAGAGCTCGGTCGCCTTGCCATCAAACCAAAATGACTCGAAATCTAGGTTGTTTTGCTTACTGAAGTTGTCGAAGCTGGCGATATAACCAATCGGTGCATCCAGCCAGACGTAAAAGTATTTGCCGGGAGCGTCCGGTATCTCGAAGCCGAAGTAGGGTGCGTCGCGGCTGATGTCCCAACCTTGCAAGCCCGCATCGAGCCACTCGCGTAATTTGTTCGCTACCTGGGACTGCAGGCGACCGCTGTTAATCCAATCCGTGAGCAATTCGCTAGATTGGGCTAAATCCAAAAAGTAGTGCTCTGACTCTTTTTGCACGGGTTTAGCACCTGACAGTGCAGAGACGGGATCTATGAGGTCATTGGGGGTATAGGTGGCGCCGCAGCTTTCACAGTTATCGCCATATTGGTCGCTGGTTTTGCATTTTGGGCAGGTGCCTTTAATGAAGCGGTCTGCCAAGAACAGACCCTTCTCGGGGTCGAAGGCTTGCACAATGTTGCGCTTCACAATCTGGCCCGCGTCCCGCAAGGCGCCATAGATCCGCTCACTCCAGTAGCGATTTTCGTCGCTGTGGGTGCTGTAAAAATGATCAAAATTGACTAGGAATCCTCGTGAGTCACGTTCGTGTTGTTCACGCACTTGCTCGATAAGCTGCTCGGGCGTAATGCCTAGGGCTTGGGCTTTTAGCATGATGGCCGTACCGTGGGCGTCGTCCGCACATATGTAATAACACTCGTTACCCTGTGATTGCTGGAATCTTACCCAGATGTCGGTCTGGATTTGTTCGAGCATGTGGCCGAGGTGTAGCGGCCCATTAGCGTAGGGAAGAGCGCTCGTGACGAGAATACGGCGCGGTTGTTGGTAGGACATAATGTAAGCCTTTAAACACGGGGCGCGTATGATACCGCTTGCTGGGCATTTTTTCCAAAACCTAACGTTGTTGCAGGCGGGTTAGCTCCTTATACTAGGCCCTATTTTATGCTTTGGAGCCGCAGATGAATCAAATTGGCGCAATTATCGCTGTAGCGTCTGGCAAAGGCGGTGTGGGCAAATCGACTACCGCGGTAAACCTCGCTTTGGCCTTGCAAGGGATGGGAAAGCGGGTTGGCTTGCTAGACGCCGATATCTATGGTCCCAGTCAAGCGATGATGCTTGGTGTTGCTGAAGGCACCAAACCCGAAACTCAAGGACGACAGTTCTTGTATCCAGTGGAGGCCTATGGTCTGAAGACCATGTCGATGGGGTATTTAGTGACCGAGAAAACCCCAATGGTATGGCGGGGGCCCATGGCGGGCGGTGCGCTCACTCAAATGCTCGATCAAACGTTGTGGGGAGATTTGGATATTTTAATCGTCGATATGCCACCAGGCACGGGTGATATCCAGTTGACCTTATCGCAAAAAGCCGCTCTGGCAGGGGCTGTCATTGTCACGACGCCTCAAGATATCGCTTTGTTGGATGCTAAAAAAGGCATCGAAATGTTTGGTAAAGTCCATGTGCCTATACTGGGTTTGATCGAAAACATGGCGATTCATGTGTGCAGTCGCTGTGGTCATCAAGAAGCCATTTTTGGTGCCAATGGCGCAGCTCAGGTTGCCGAAGATTATGGGGTAGAGGTACTTGGTAGTTTGCCTTTGGCGCTTTCTATTCGTGAATCTAGTGATGCAGGTAAGCCCATCGTCGTCGCTTCTCCTGACTCTGCTGAGGGCGAACTGTACAAAAACTGCGCCAAAAATTTGCTGACGGCACTCGAGGCTCGACTAAAACCCCTTGCCCCAACCGTACAATTCAGTGACGAATAATTTAAGGATATCGATATGAGCATTAAATCTGACCGCTGGATTAAAGAAATGGCGATTCAGCACGGCATGATTGAACCCTTCGAGCCGGGCCAGGTGCGCCAAGACGCGGCAGGCGATAAAATCGTGTCTTACGGCACCTCAAGCTATGGCTACGATGTTCGTTGTTCGCGTGAATTCAAAGTGTTTACCAATATTCACTCAGCGACTGTGGATCCGAAAGCCTTTGATGAGAGCTCGTTTGTGGATGTTGAGTCAGATGTCTGTATCATCCCGCCCAATTCGTTCGCGTTGGCGCGCACAGTTGAGTATTTTCGGATCCCACGCAATGTGCTCACGGTATGTCTGGGTAAATCGACCTACGCGCGTTGCGGTATCATTGTGAACGTAACGCCGTTAGAGCCCGAGTGGGAAGGACACGTTACCCTCGAATTCTCGAATACCACCACTTTGCCGGCCAAGATCTACGCAAACGAGGGCGTCGCTCAAATGTTGTTTTTTGAGTCCGATGAGGTGTGCGAAGTGAGCTACAAAGACCGCGGCGGCAAGTATCAGGGGCAGCGTGGGGTTACTCTTCCTCGGGCGTGATCGATAAAGCTTGGCCATCGAGATACGCTTTGCTCACGGTGGCCGCAATGAGTGTGCCGTCTTCAACGTGGGTCGTTTTTACCATTAAAAAATCCCAGGCAGGGGCGAGCCAGATGTTTGACTCTCGCTCATCATCCTCGGCTCCTCGCTGAAATCGGATTGTGGGTATCGGGCCCAGATCTGTTTCAATGACTTCCTCGCCCACGAAGTCTAGCTTGTAGTGTTTGATTTTTTTACGATCAGCTATCTCCACGGCAAACCCCATTTTGGGATCGGCTCCCTGGATGAGGGATAAACGCAGCTGTTCCAGTTGACTGACGCGGTCGTAGGTCATCGGCGTAAGGTCCAGTTCATGCCATGCCCCCTTATCGTAACTTTTGATACTGCTCAGCTCAGGGTCAAACACGAGTTCACGCTTTTGGCTTATCAAACCGGTTCCCCGGTATACATAACGCTTTGCTTGAATCGTACCGTCGTGCTGTTCGAAGACGCTGGTTTCGATAAAACCCGCCAGTAAAATTTTGGCTTGATTGGTCAGCAGGTAATCGCCTTTTTCGGTTAGCTTCAGCGAGCGCTCAAGGTCCATGGACAGGCCTTTTGCGGTCGTTTTATAACTTAGGTGATAAGGTTTTAATGCGTCGGCATTAGCGGAAAGCGCGATCAGGCTCAGCACCAGAATAAGAGCTCTGTGCCAATTACATTGAAAACTGTACGCCGTGCTCAGGAATAGGTTCTTGATCAAGGTAAGCTGCTCCGCCCTGCCAATGAATGCGCCCCTCTGCTAACCATTTGACGGCCAGCGGGTAAATGATGTGCTCCATCTGTAAAACGCGCTCGCTGAGTTTAGCCGCATCGTCGCTTTCCTTTATCGGGACCCTAGCTTGTAAGACCGCGGCACCTGCATCAAGTTCCTCAATCACAAAGTGAACGGTGGCTCCCGCCTCAGTGTCGCCAGCGTCCAGAGCTCTTTGATGCGTGTGCAGTCCCGGGTATTTAGGCAATAAAGATGGATGAATGTTGAGCATTTTTCCTTCAAATTCTCGGATTAAAACCGGTGATAGAATGCGCATAAAACCAGCGAGAATCACGGCGTCGATCTGATGGTCCTGCAGGTGGCGGACCAGAACATGATCGTACGCTTCGCGAGACTCATAATCGCGGTGGTCACAAAAAATGCTTGGGATTCCGCGCTCGCGTGCTGTGGAAAGTCCAAGAGCGTCGGCTTTGTTGGAGACTACCAAGTTTGCAGTGGCCGGAATATGTCCCTGATCGATGGCATCCAGGATGACTTCCATATTGCTGCCACGACCTGATATGAAAAATGCGAGCCTCACGAGATATACGTTACCGCCGCGCTACCGCGCTTTACAATGGTCCCAATGTGCCAAGCCGTTTCACCCTGTGCCGTCAACGTGGCCAAGGTAGTTTCCAGAGCATCCGCTGCCACGCAGATAATCATGCCAACGCCGCAATTGAAGGTGCGAAGCATTTCTTTCTCGGCTACTTGTCCGTGTTGGGCAAGGTAGTCGAACACAGTGGGTCGGTTCCAGCTGCCTAGGTTGATTTCGGCTCCGCAGTCTGCGGGCAGTACACGGGGTAGGTTTTCTGTGATACCACCGCCTGTGATGTGCGACAAGGCTTTGATGTTAGTTGTCTCCATCAACGCAAGCACAGACTTTACGTAAATGCGCGTGGGTGCCATCAGTTTTTGCGCAACGGTGCTCCCGTCAAGATCGGCGCTGACGTCTAAACCTTTTTGGTCGATGATGTGTCGAATCAGCGAATAGCCGTTGGAGTGCGGTCCTGAACTGGCCATCGCAACGAGCACATCGCCCTCGGCAACGGTGTCACCAGTAATGACCTTGGACTTTTCGACGACGCCGACGCAAAACCCTGCTAAGTCGTAGTCATTACCCTCGTACATCCCTGGCATCTCGGCTGTTTCACCGCCGACGAGTGAACATCCGGCTTGTAAGCAACCTTCGCCAATACCGTGTACCACTTGCGCTGCAATATCGACATCCAATGCGCCGGTGGCGTAATAATCCAAGAAGAACAGAGGCTCAGCACCCGCTACCACTAGATCATTAACGCACATCGCGACCAAATCGATACCAATTGTGTCGTGCTGTTGGAGTTGCATCGCGAGCTTCAATTTTGTGCCTACGCCATCTGTGCCGCTGACTAACACTGGCTCTTTATAGCCTGCAGGTATCGCGCACATCGCGCCGAAGCCACCCAAACCGCTCAGAACTTCTGGGCGTCGCGTTCTAACCGCGACGTCTTTAATTCGGTCAACAAGGGCCTCGCCTGCATCGATGTCAACACCGGCGTCTTTGTAGGTAAAACCTGTAGCTTCAGTCATGGTGAGTAGGGCTCGATCTGGAAAATGCGCATTCTACGTTTTTTCGCCATGAAATGCATGAACTAACATCGGTACAGTTACACAAGAGGCGCGTCTTGATACACTTGGATTTTCATTATTTCGGGATTCGCTGTGCGAATATCATTAGTCGTATTGATGACCATCGCTCTGCTGTTCAGTGTGATAGCGCGCTCTCAAGAAAACGGTGTATTCAGAGCGACGGCAGAAATCGAGAGTCAATCTGCCAGTGAGTTAGATGCAGGGGCTAATCTGGCGCTTCTGTCACTACTCAAATCTATGACTCTTGAAACTGAGCAAACGAAACTCACCCCAATTTTGAATCAAGGGAAGTCCCTGCTAAAGCAGGCGATTTTCTTGGGGGTGCGCGACGCGTCATCCGGGAGCAGACAAGTCGTTTCTTACGAGTTTGATGCTCAAGCGCTCACGCAGGCCATTTTTGCAGAGGGCTTAGGATTGGTTCCTGCCGATCGGGCAAGACCTCTGTTGTGGTGGGTCGTTAGTGACCTCAATGGCGATGTCAGGTACCTCGATGCCCGCCGTGATTTCGCGCTTGTCGAAGGCGTAAAGACTCTCCTAGATGAGTATCGTTTGGATTTTGACCTACCTTTATACGACTTGACCGATACTGTGACGGTGTCCCCTGATGCGCTATGGCAAAGCCAGACGGTACCATTAGCGAGGGCTATGCAGCGCTATCAACCCCAAACGCAAAGGGTGATTAAATGGGCGGAGCTCACCGACAATCGGATTCTGCTGAGCGTTCTATCCGTGGAGGAGGGTCGCTTAAACACACAACTTGAGGCGTTATATGCCGATACAACGGAGGCGGTATCAGCGTTGGTTGAACTGCTCGTGCGTCGCGCTCGCAGTGAATTGGCCGTCACTGCGGATGAAGCTGATTTACCCAACATCGTGATTGATGGGTTGACCAATTTCCAAGATTATCGTCGGATTATGCGTGCGCTCGAGGCTAACGTGTTTGTCGAGTCAGTTCGTGTTATTCGTCTGGATGGTCAAAGTTTAACTTTGGGCGTCGAGTCGCCCGTTTCGAGGGACCAATTCAAGCAAATCCTGCAGGATGCTTTGGGTCTCGAATATATCGAGGTTAATGAACGCGGTATGCGCTTTGGACTCGGTCTATGAGCCTTTTTACGCGACAACTCACGCTGAATGTGCAACTGCCTGATGGATTCACCTTTGACAATTTTGTTTTCAATGAAAACCGATTGTTGGTGCGAGAGCAGTTAGAAGGCACCGATTCTGTTTGGCTAACCGGTGCTTACTCTACCGGTAAAACACACCTTCTTAGCGCACTGGCCTGCGCAAATGACCAAACAGCTCTGTATTTGCCTGCGGATGAACTGATCGCATCGTGTGATCCGACTATGCTGGATGGGCTTGAGGCGACATATTGCCTGGTCTTCGACGACATTGATAAATTGGCTCAGACTGTGGCCTGGTCCGAGGCACTCTTTCATTTATTCAATCGGCATCACGCTCAAGGAGGACGCTGGGTATGTTCATCGCAGGTCGCCCCTCGATATGTCGACACGCCGCTGGCGGATCTTCGTTCGCGCTTCACCTTGTTTCCCGCCTTTGAGCTCGGCAATTACAACGATCAGGAGCGAGTGAAAATATTCAGTGAACGCGCGCGATTTAGAGGAATAAAAGTGAACGAGGATGTTTATCCCTACATTACGAATCATCTACCGCGCGATCTCAAGTACTGGTTACAACTGCTAGACCAGTTAGATCAAGCCAGTTTAGCCGAGCAGCGTAAAGTGACGATACCGCTGGTGAAATCGGTGTTGCAGCAGAACGAGTCGTTGCGTAGGCAGCTGTCACTGACCTAGTTCCGTGTTCTGCTCGCCTCAATCTCCTGTCCGAGAGGTATTGCCAATTCCAACGGTGCCAAGTGGAGATAACGTCGCAAATAATGCACCAGTAAATACAATGGTGCAGTGTCCAGAAGTGCAACGACCGCTTTGAACGCATAGTTACTTAAAATTAATACCAGCATTGTTTGGAAAGCGAGTTCGTCTCGCAGGAAGGCTGCGCCGAAGGTAACCGTCACTACCATGGTGGCGTCGACCCACTGGCTCACTAGAGTACTTAAGTTGTTTCTTAGCCAGAGGTGGCGTCCCTTGGTGAGCCGCTTCCAAAAGTGAAACAGTTGCACGTCACAATACTGCGCTGCAATGTAGGCGAGCATAGAGGCAAAGACGGCACCTGACGTCGTCGCATAAATCAAGCTATAAAGCTCGATCGATCCCGAGACGATTTGTCCATTGGGGAGGGCGACGGGTTCGCTGAGTTGCAACACTTGCCAGGGAGGAAGTGTGTCGGCTGGCACCGACGGTACGATATTACCGAGTGTTAGAACCAACAAGATTAATATATTGATACCCAAACCCACACTCACCAAAAAGTTGGCACGACTACGGCCATAGAGCTCACAAATTAAATCCGTGCACAGAAAGGTGAGTGGGTAGGGGAGTACGCCAACAGCTAGGGCTAGTGGGCCTAGCTGCACGAAACGCGTAATGCCAATAACGTTTAGTAAGGTCATAGCCGACAAAAATACGCCAGCAAGCACCAAAAATACCCGTTCGCGTCGTTCAAAAATGATGGCTGTGCTTGGCCCCTCTGACATGATCCTAGCTCTCTTTCTGTCCAAGGTTTAAATGAAATACGCTGCCGTTGATTGCCGGGTTATCGTGGCAAAATACAACCCCACTAGCGATTTCATCGGGCTGAACCAGTCGAGAAAAGCTGTTCAAGGCCCCGATGGCGTTAATGACTTCGGTGTTGTCGCCCAAGTGGGTTCTTAGCATTTCGGTATCGGTAAAGCCTGGGCAAACCATGGCGGTGTGAATGCCTGAGCCCATTAAGTCCTGGCAGGTGGCGCGCATCATACCGAGTTGAGCATGCTTTGAGATGACATAGCTGAAAGAGCCGGGCACGGCTTTCTCGGCCAATGTTGATCCGACGTAGACTATGCTGGAGCCCTCTCTCATGCAAGGCAGCAGAGCCTGGTTTAAGCGGTTGATTCCAACAATATTGGTTTCCAGTACGGCTCGCAAATCGTCATCAGCGCAGGCATCCACACGATCTTTGTTCATTCTTGCCGCGTTGTGTACCAAACAGATCTTAGCTTCAGGATCGAGATTTGATTTTATTTGTTGTGCTAGCGCATCAATCGATTCGGCTGATGTGAGGTCAGTGGCTATCGATATCGCTTCTGTGTGCGGGCATGGGCGCCGTGCAACAGCAATGACGATGTCGCCGCGGTCTAAAAATGCTTTCGCTGTTGCCGCGCCAATACCGGCGCTTGCTCCGGTGATAATTGCGACGGTTGGCCTTGCGTCTGACATAGGGTTATCCTTTGTTGTAGGTAGCTCGATAGTTGGTATCCCGAAGCATTAATGAACCAATCGGACCCAGGGCTCGTAAACTTGCTCACAGACATTTATGCCAAGGATCCACATGTCACGACTGATCACCTTACGCATCGGTAAGCAAAGCCACAAGTTTTCGGCAGCGCACTTTACCATTTTTTCGGCGACCGATCGCGAACGATTACACGGGCACAACTACTCTGTGTGTTTACGCATTGTCGCTGCAATAGGACCAGAAGGTTTCTCTGCAGATTACAATGTTTACAAAAAACGTCTGCAAGACCTCTGTGACGCTTATGACGAGTACATGTTGCTTGCGGGAGATTCGCCGCATTTGAATATCGACTCACAGGGCGATCAGCTCAGAGTGGTTTTTAACGGGCAGACGATGTATTTTCGAGCAGACGAGACACTTGTGCTGCCCATGGTCAACATAACCGTCGAAGAGCTTTCTTATTTTTTGCTTCAGCGTTTGCTTGACGATTTCGAAGACCCTTTGGTCCAAGAGTTGGAGTTAGGTGTTGCATCCGGCCCCGGGCAAGAAGCGAGTTCACGCTGGATTCGCGAAGCCAATTAAAAAAATTGTGTTCGATTGGTAATTTTTTACAAAAAATTTCGACTTTATGGGAACTAAGCGTAAAAGCCTTGGTCTGAGTAAGTGCCAAGGTTGTGAATACTGCGTTGGCGTGTTGCTCCTTCAGGCTCGATTGAGTTCGAGCCGCACATCCCCCGGAGGAAAGAATCCTCCATTGCCGGCGACCTTATAACCGCCGGCTTTTTTTTGCCTGTTAATTTGTTCGCGCGAGCAGAGACTGCTCAGTTTGCGGCCCGATTAATACGTCAATAACGGCGCCAGCTGGATTGATGATGACGGTAGTGGGTAATGCTTTTGGGCGCTCGATACCAAGCTCAGCACTGGGATCATAAGGCAAGGTGGGAAATTCGACGCCTAACGCTTGCTCTTGTTCCCTAAGAGCCTCACCGATTTCACCATCAAAATTAACCCCTAATACAACCACATTGTCGTGCGCGGCGTGAAGTTGGTTCAGTTCGGGTATTTCCTTAATGCAGGGTTTACACCATTCCGCCCAGTAGTTTACGAAGACCCATTGCCCTTTGTATTGTGGGATCGAAACTTGATCTTCGCCGCCGCAGGCGCTTAACAGGCACAGCGCTAGTGCGCTAACAAATATTCTAAGCTGGGTCATTTTTGTATCCTTGATTGGGCTATAATCGTTACATACGTTTCAAAGAAGGAATTGGATACATGATCTTGCTGCATAATCCCCGTTGCTCTAAATCACGCCAAGCGCTGGCCATTTTAGAAGAGCGCGGCTGCGATTTCCAAACGCGTTTGTATCTGGAAGAGCCTTTGTCCAAGTCAGAGTTGCAAGAAATTCTGGGTTTTTTGGGTATGGAGCCGTCCGCATTGGTGCGAAAAGGCGAGCAGGCCTACAAAGACGGAAATCTGAAGTTGTCCACTGAGGAAGAGATCTTAGATGCCATGTTGACCGAGCCAAAGTTGATAGAGCGTCCGATTTTAGTGGTGGGTGGGAAAGCGGTGGTGGGACGTCCCCCTGAAAACGTACTGGAGTTAATCGCCTAGCATGGCAGCGAACCCCTACATCTTAGTTTTGTATTATTCGCGGACAGGTCATACGGCCAAGTTAGCAGAACACGTCGCACGAGGTGTTGAACAAGTTGCGGGTATGGAAGCGAAGATCCGCATTGTGCCGCCCGTTGCCCCGACTACCGATGAAGTACAAGACCCTGTCCCGTCCGACGGGCCAATCTACTGTGAACTAGATGATTTAGAGGAATGCTCTGGGTTAATTCTAGGTTCGCCTACTCGCTTTGGAAACATGGCGGCGCCGCTCAAGTATTTTTTGGAGCAAACCAGTTCCCTTTGGTTATCGGGTGTATTAGTCGATAAGCCCTGTGCAGTATTTACCTCCAGCGGTAGTCTGCATGGAGGCCAGGAATCGACCCTGTTATCGATGCTCATTCCCCTGCTGCATCATGGGATGTTACCCGTGGGTTTGCCCTATACTCAGACGCGCCTCATGACAACAGCAACCGGCGGTACACCTTATGGTGCGAGCCATGTTTCGGGGCACGCGGGGGGAGCTGAGCTTAGCGAAGATGAGGGTGCTCTGGCGATTGCACTCGGCAAACGTGTCGCATTATTAGCGCAGAGGTTACTTGCATGAAGCCTTGGAGTGAACTGAGCAAGCGAGCCCAAGTCGCTTATGTTTTTCTGGTTGTGGCTTGGTCAGTATTATTGCTGTACCAGATCGGCATCATAGCAGTTTACGGAGAGCCTTGGATTGTCTGGGTAGGCCGTCTCGGGCCCTTGTTACTGTTTGCCTTCGGCTTGTTTGAGCGCCGTCCACGCAGCATCATTTGGCTGTGCTTTGTGAGTTTGATGTATTTTATCGCGGGGGTGGAGCGCTTGTTTGCGACGCCGTCGGACTGGCTAGCTTGGTTAGCTATGGACGCTATCGTGTCAATATTCGTCGCTGGTATGCTGTACGTGCGCTGGCAGTCTCGTGACCAACGCACCGAGGGTTGACCTTACTCAAAGGGTTTTGGCGGTATCAGCGGTTCTACTGTTGTGACCGCTTTGTCGTAAATCGCTTGCACTGGGGTCGTGTTGCCCGCCTCGATGCGACGTGAAATCATGGTTACTGGAAACAAAAAGTTGTCGGTTCCGTTTAACTGTAAGGCACGCGAACGCCCTAGGTCGTCTTCATAAATAACCCATTTCATGCCCAGTTTTTCGGCGAGTAGATCCCCCAAAATAATGCCCATAGCCTGCAATTCTTGGCGCTGGTGTGGCAATACTTTGCCCTCGCTGAGCAATCGCTGTAGCACTGGCACATCAAAGCTCGGGTCGCCTGTGAAGCTGCTGCCTAAGCTGCGACGGACGATATCTTCAATTAAATTGCGTTGAGAGCGCATATACTGGTTGTCTAGGTAGGATAATTCGTTGACGGTGAACTTCGGCTTATCCATCAAGCCGTATACTTCGGGCTGCGCAAAAGCCGGGGCCACGTACATTACGCTTGAAAGCACGATGGCGAGTAATGTTCTGATAAAGGACATAATCACTCTCTATTTGTTGAGAAATCGATACAACATTTCTGGTAAACTCCGAGTTTAGCACGAGCGGTTTGCCAGCGCTTGAACAGAGTGCATAATGGCGACGCCAATTATAACGGGAAATAAGTTTTGACAGATACCTCATCACTCACCAAAACATTTGATGTTAAAGGTAGTATCGTTGCCTTAGTGACACCCATGATGTCGAATGGGCAGATCGATTGGGAAGCTTTGGAAGCCCTGCTGGAGTGGCATTTAGCCTCGGGCACGGCTGCGATAGGCGCAGTGGGTACGACGGGTGAAAGCGCAACCCTAACGGTTCCCGAACACTGCGAAGTCATTGGGTTCTGCGCACGTTGGTCCAAGGGGCGCATCCCCATCCTTGCTGGCACTGGGGCGAATTCGACTCGAGAAGCGATTGAGCTCTCTCTTGCCGCGGTAGACGCGGGGGCTGATGCGTGTTTGTCTGTAACGCCGTATTACAATAAGCCCACTCAGGCTGGCATGATTGCGCATTTCAAGGCAATTGCCGACGCAGTATCCATACCCCAAGTCCTGTATAACGTGCCGGGTCGCACCAGCGTAGACCTCAACAATGAGTCGGCACTGGCCTTGTTTGAGCACCCAAGGATTGTTGCTATTAAAGATGCCACGGGCGACGTTGCTCGCGGTGCTGATCTTATCGCTCGCGCACCAAAGCATATTAATGTTTACTCAGGTGATGACGGTACTGCGGCTAGACTAATCATGAGCGGTGGGGCTGGAAATATCTCTGTCACTGCTAACGTTATCCCCAAGACGATGGCGCAATTGTGCCAGGCGGCGCTCGAGGGTAATGCCGCTGAAGTTGAGGCGATCAGTGAGCGTATTCGCAAGCTGAACCAAGCCTTGTTTTTAGAGTCCAATCCAATACCCGTAAAATGGGCCTTGGCACACATGGGGCGTATTGGCGCTGGCATTCGGTTGCCACTCACGCCTCTAAGTGAACAAAACCATGCCGAATTAGCGGCAGCGCTGGATGCGTGTAAGGAGAATTCGTGAACAACCCTATTATTAAGTCCGTCGCAGTAGGATTCTTGGTCGTTAACGTATCAGCGTGCGGATATTTATTTGGTGAGCAGGGTCTGTTCCCGAGCAAAGCGGACGACTACAAAAAATCCAAGGAAGAGCCTCTGCTCACATTGCCAGAGGGGGTGCAGTCTAGTCATATCGAGGAAGTCTATTCGATACCCTCGGTCGAGAACGCTTATGTATCCCCCGTTGAGTTTGAAGCACCGCGCCCCCAGCCCCTCGTGGCGGCGACCGCCGCTGATACTGTGCGTATCCAAAAGTTGGGTGAGGAAAGTTGGGCTTTGGTCAACGTCGCGCCCGGACAGCTTTGGCCCCAGGTGCGAAGTTTTCTAGCCAGCGTTAACTGGCCTGTTGCTGCCGTTGATCCGCAGGCAGGTATTATCGATACCCAGTATTTACCGCTGAAAGATGATGAACGTGAGGCCCGATTCCGATTGCGTGTCGAGCGGGGCGTTCAGCGCGGAACCAGCGAATTACATGTGGTACACATGTATCGCGCGGTCGACGACGCTTGGCCCGACAGGTCAGATGATTTTAAGATTGAGTCCGATGTGCTCCAAAGTATTGCGCAATACATCGCAAATAGCACCGAAGAAGCGTCAGTTTCCATGATCGCAGATCGCTCGATCAGTGCAGAAGGCAAAATGCGCAGTGTCGATGTCTCGGCTAACGAGGCATATCTCCAGCTCGAACTGCCGTTTGATCGCGCTTGGGCCTCTTTGCAGATAGCGCTTGAAAACTCGGGTTTTGGCGTCGATGACCTAAACCGTAGCGAAGGCACCTATTACGTCACCTACAAAGGTGATAATGCGGACGAAGATGAGGGTTGGTTTGGCTGGTTGTTCAGCGATGATGAAAACCCGCTTATCGGGCAAGGCTTTACGGTAACCGTTAAGACGCTCCAAAACGACGTGCAGGAAATACGTCTAAACCCAGTAACACCCGCGGCAATTCCTGAGCGCGGTCAACCCATGTTGATGTCGGTCATTAAAGGCAATATCAACTAACCAGGCGCTGCGCGGTATGCAGCTGGCTTCAATTGGCAGTGGGAGCAAGGGTAACGGTACCTTGCTTCGCACTAGCTCAACATGCCTCCTTATCGACTGCGGCTTCTCGCTAAAAGAGACCGAGCGTCGGTTGGCAACGCGTGGTCTGTCGGGCAAGGATCTCACGGCGATATTGGTGACGCACGAGCACGGCGATCATATTGGCGGCGTTGGTGTGTTGTCGAGACGGTTTAATATCCCTGTTTATATGAGTCACGGGACGCATCTGTCGGGACGCTGCGAGGATGTGTACAAGCGAGTCTGCTTTGATGCAGGCGATGCGTTTCGAATTAATGACCTGAATATTCAATCTGTCTTAGTTCCTCACGATGCTCGTCAACCATGCCAATACGTTGTCGAGCATGAGGGGTTAAAGGTCGGCATCCTGACCGACCTCGGTAGCGTTACTCCTCATGTTGTTGAATGCTATGGCGGTTGTGATCATCTGCTTCTGGAATTTAATCATGATCTTGAATTATTGCGTGTTGGTCCCTATCCGCCCGCTTTAAAGCGCAGGGTAGGCGGTGGTTTGGGGCATCTCAACAACCAACAGGCGGCGGATCTGCTGAAGCAAGTAGATCATGAGGGGCTTAGATCTGTGCTGATCGCGCACATTAGTGAGCAAAATAATACCCGAGAACATATCGAAGCAGCTCTGCGAACCCATTTGGGCGAAGCGTTTAGCAAATATCGCTATATGTCACAATCTGACGGATATCAGTGGGTTCAGCTTGAGCCGACTACTCGCTCACCACAGCATCGGAGGGCGGCTGGCGCTTAAAGCGACGGTTGCTCCAGAGCCAATCCTCTGGCTGTGCTCTAACGGCGTCTTCGACAAGGTCGCGGTAGAGCTCCGTAATGGGGTTTCCATCAGCTTTGCGTTCGATAGGTTGTGGCGCCAACTCCTTGAAAGTCACCTCGTAGTAGCCACGTTTTACTCGTCTGCAATAGGCGAAGACAAGAGGTATGTTGGTGGCTCTGGCGAGTGTTTCGGCGCCCGTGTAAAAGCCAGTTACTTGGCCAAACAATGGGATCCAGTGCGCTCGCTCGGCACCGCTGGGTGCTTGATCCGCCACCATTGATATCAGTCTAAAACGTTTGCGATGGCGCATGACATTGCGAGCCGTATCCGCCATTTTGAGAGACTTCCCGCCAAATCGATCTCGAAGTGCTTGAATAAATCGCTCACTTTTTTCGCTGTGTAACGGCTTATAGACGGGATCGATTATAGTATTGAAGTGCAGCGCTACGGCATGCAGCATCCACTCCCAATTGCCCATGTGCAGTGTTGTTACGATCACTGGTTGGGTTCGACTTTGCATTGCCTTAGTCAGGATGTGACCATTAATCATCTTAACGCGCCGAGTAAATTCTGCCGCGGGCATATCAAGTGCTTTTATGGTTTCGAACGCAGTGTCTACAAACCCTCGATAGAACCGGCGCGCAAGTTGGCTACGTTGTTTCCCGGTCATGTTAGGGAAGGCAATCTTTAAGTTCTGATCGACGACCTTGCGACGATATCGAATCAGGTAAAAAAGAATGGGCCAGACGAGATCAGCGCATCGATGAAGGACCCAAAGCGGGAGTTTTGAACCGAGTTTGTAGCCCAGTGGTACAAGCGTGAGATCTGTCTGGTCCAGAGGTTCGGCTGACATGAAATGACCCTTTTAGCGTTGCGCGCATTGTAGACGCTTAGCGATACCTTGCCAACGCTCCCTCAGCATTGAGCCTGAAATCAAAAACCGCTACTCTTGAGCTCCTATTACGAAAGAGAGTATTCGTGAGCGAATCGTTGCCAGAAAGCTTAAGTTTGGCGGGCCGCCAAAATCTAAAAGTCATCGAGGAAACCCTGCGCAAGCAGTGGCGTCTTGGGCAGAATATTGCGCTTTGCTGGAGCTTTAATCGCAGGGGTATTCTGGTACTTTTTGTGCCGCATTATTTCTTAGGAAACTATTGTGCTCTGGATGGGTCGACAGGCCATGACAAACTTTCCGATAACGAAATTTTCATTCGGCAGTTGATTAGTGGTACTCGTGAGTATTCACGTGAGGAATTTTTCGCTGTCGCAGATCGGTTGGGGGTGGCCCCTACGTTTATACGGCCTGATAACGCTATTCAGGATGAGCCTGCCTTTCATGTGGCGCTTGATAACTTGGTGCAACGCTACGGTTTAAGTTTTGTTGAGCGGCGCGCGGTCTTGCTATTTGATATTGCTGGCTTCTCGCTGTATACGCCGTTCGAGCAGGCCAGTCAGCTCAATTCACTCAGTTATTCTATGAACTCAGCTTACAATAAGCTGCAATCGGTGGGTATAGATGTGCCATTTCGTCGCACAACAACCGGTGATGGATACTATGTTTGGCACAAGGATCAATCGGAGCAGGCGAGTCGCGACTTACTGTATTTTTTGTTGTTAATTGTTGCCGATAACGCCGCTGCGCGAGCGGCCGCGCAGGGTAATACCGTTCCGCGTATTCGAGCGGCTTACCACATTGGAGCGCACTACGAGCTTTACCAAGCAGAGGGTGTTAATCCGACAGTTTTTAGTTACATTGTGGGCGATGCCACCATCGAATTAGCGCGCATGCTTGATCGAGCAAAACCTGAACAAATTTTGATAGGTGAGTTTCCCGCGCGTGACCAAGGGGGTGCCTTAGGCACGCAGGCCTTTATCAGCGAAGCATTGAATGGCTGTAGTAATTTATTGGGCATAAAACTGGCCGGGCAAGAGATTCAGCATCTGAAGTTTGCGCTATCCAGCGATTCTCCAGGGCATGCGCAGCGTCTCACTATTCAAGATAAGCATGGCCTGCAGCATTACGCCTACAACTTGGAATGTAGTCTAGCTACCACAGTCCACAATCAGCTTCTGGGTTTGCCCATGACTACCAACACATGAGCAGCACTACACCTTGCCGTATTGGCGTTCTTGCCCAAGACAGCCGCTACGCTGAGGACGCCGATGAGCTCGCTCGTCGCATTGGTCTGGTGGCGGTTCGAGCTGAAGACGAGCGATTGGTGCACGATTTCAGTTTTCGGGTTTTCGTTGGTACAGAAATCTGCGTCTATTCTGGGCACGGTCGAAATGAGCGTCGAATAGCCGTTGATTTTTCTGCTCCAGCTCTTCAGCAGAGGGTTCAAACTGGGAGCAAAGATTTACTGATACGCGCGTGCGGCCTTCACAAAGAGCACCATCAGGTCCGACGAGTTATGGACGCTACTGCCGGTTTTGGTAACGATGCTTGGGTGCTTGCGGCAACAGGTGTCGAGGTTATCGCGGTAGAGCAAGACCCCTTAGTCGGCGCTTTGTTACGAAGTGCTTTAAACCGTGCCTGCTCTCAAGGTTTAGCGGCTTCGGAAAGACTTAGGTTATATACGGGCGATGCCAAAGAACTGAATGCTCCAGCGCCAATTGATGTCGTTTATCTTGATCCGATGTTTTCCGCAGGTCGCAGAAAAGCCGCGAGTTCTAAGTCGATGTCTTTTTTGCAAGACTGGCTGCACGATAAATATTCTGAGCAAGATCAACAGGCCCTGTTTGAGCGAGCTTGTGATGTTGCATTGGCAAGAGTTGTCGTGAAAAGAAGCGCAAAGGCTGAGCCATTGTCATCGTATCCGCCAACGTTTCAAATAAAAGGAAAAACGCATCGGTTTGATGTGTATCAGCTAGGGAACGGGTCAGAATGAGCACGATATTCTTAGTCGGTGCCGATTCTCATTTAGGGCGGGAGGTTCGTGCCTTGCTTCCCCAAGGGCCGGATGTCATTACCGATAGCTCTGCTTTCGGTTTGTCGGATGCTCTGCAACGAGGGCATTTACTGGATCAAATTCGCCGCTTTGGGCCTTTTGACATTGTCCTATTTTGTTTGGATGTCAACGCACAGCGCGAGGTGAATTACGCTGTTGATATTATCCCTGACGTGCTGTCTAAGCCGTGGCTGGCAATGTCCGTGCTACAAGAGTTGTACCCTCAGGCCAGGGGGACTGATTGGGTCCTTGCAACCGCGACCTGGCAATCAGATTCCAGGTCGGGTTTGGTCGAACATGGGTATGAACAGGACTCAGTAGTGGCGATTCTCGACACCGCAGTCAGACGATTCAGAGCCGCGATAAATACCAACGCGAGTTTGCGGTTACACGAGTCTGAGGGGCCCGGCGCGACGTTAAAATTGATGCGCACATTGGTACCTCAACCTTAGAGGAATTCTAGGCGAGTAGCTCGACTAGCACCTGCTCATAGATCAGCGACAAGCGCTCGACATCTTCCACAGCGACGCACTCGTTGATCTGATGAATCGTGGCGTTGATGGGTCCGAGTTCGATCACGTCGATGTCGTAAGGCGCTATGAACCGGCCATCAGATGTGCCACCACTGGTACTGAGTTCTGGCTGGATCCCACAAACTTTCTGTACGGCATTGCTGACCGCATGGGTCAGTTGACCAGGGCGGGTCAAGAAAGGCTTGCCGGAGCGAACCCAATCAACGCGGTACTTAATATCGAATTGATCCAATAGCGCCGTGATTTTTTGTTCCAACTCTTGTGCACTCGTCTCGCTCGAGTAGCGCAAGTTGAAATCGACTACGACTTCGCCCGGGATCACGTTTGTTGCGCCAGTGCCACCGTGGATATTCGAAATTTGTAGCTGGGTAGCGGGGAAAAACTCGTTGCCCTCATCCCAATGTTGCTCGATTAGGCTACTCAAAGCAGCCAGCGCTTTGTGTATTGGGTTGTCTGCTAAATGAGGATACGCGATGTGTCCCTGTTTGCCGAAAATGGTCAAGCGAGCGCCCTGCGAGCCCCGGCGGCCATTCTTGATGACGTCACCCAGTTGCGCGGTGCTAGAGGGCTCGCCAATAACGCACCAGTCGATTGCTTCGCCCTCACTTGCTAGCTGCTCAATGACTTTTACGGTTCCGTCGTGCGCGGGGCCTTCTTCGTCCGACGTGATCAAGAAAGCAATACGTCCCTTGTGGTTTGGGTGCGCTGCGACAAAACGCTCGCATGCGGTAATCATCGCCGCCAAGCTCGCTTTCATATCGGCGGCGCCGCGTCCGAATAAATGGCCGTCGCGTATCGTGGGTGTAAACGGTGGAGATTGCCACTGTTCGAGAGGTCCCGTCGGGACGACATCCGTGTGTCCAGCAAACACAAGCGTTGGGCCATCGGATCCTCTGCTAGCCCAGAGATTGCTTACCTCGCCAAACGGCATTGGGCGGCTTGCGAAGCCGATGGCTTCAAGCCGCGTGGCCATAAGCGTTTGACAGGCGCCGTCTTCCGGGGTGATCGATGGGCGCTCTATCAACTCACAGCACAAAGCGAGGGTAGGGTTCATAACACTAGCTCTTAGTTGTTGGCGTGCAGTTCTTCATTTAACGCAATGGCCGATTTGTTGGTCAGACACTCAATCGCGCCAGTCTGCGAATTACGGCGGAACAGTAAATCAGATTTGCCGGCAAGTTCCCGCGCTTTGACAATTTCGACCGCATCGCCGTTATTGTCTAACACTTGAATACGACTGCCTGCTGTGACAAATAAGCCTGCCTCGATGGTGCAGCGGTCTCCAAGAGGAATGCCTGTGCCCGCATTAGCGCCCAGCAAACACTCTTTGCCGACGCTAATCACGACATTGTTACCGCCAGACAGGGTGCCCAGAGTCGACGCGCTACCACCTAAGTCTGAGCCGCTGCCGACTACAACGCCGGCAGAGATTCTGCCTTCGATCATACCGGGGCCATCGGTGCCGGCGTTAAAATTGATAAAGCCCTCGTGCATGACGGTTGTGCCCTCGCCAAGATACGCACCGAGGCGGACTCGAGCCGTGTGAGCGATACGTACGCCAGCAGGTACCACATAATTGGTCATTTTTGGAAATTTATCGACGCAGCTGACCTCTAGTATCCGGCCTTCCAAGCGGGCTTTTAGCTGTCGATTGGCCAGGTCCGTCAAATCGATAGCGCCTTCGTTTGTCCATGCTACGTTCGGTAAAATACCAAACAGCCCCGTCAGGTTGGTTCCATGCGGTTTGACTAATCGGTGCGACAGCAAGTGCAACTTTAGATAGCCTTCTGGTACGCTCTGTGGACCCTCATCCTTGGTCAGAATAGTCAAAACACAGGGTTGGTCGGAAAGCGCAAATTGCTCGGCAACATCGGCCAGCTCGCCTTGTTCGTTGGCATCAAGCCGAATTGCTATCTCGTTCAAATCAGCCGCAGATAAAGCGTTATCTGAGGCGAATTCCTGCAGTGCATCAACCAGTGCTTGATCTGGTGCAAGCAGTGGGCGGGGATAATAAACTTCTAGCCATGCACCATTGCTGTTTTGTGTGCCAATACCTAGGCCAAGTGCGAAAGGCGAGTTTTGCATGTGTCTTCCTTGTATCTGATTATGTGCGGGAAAAGATTTCGGCAAACTGAGCGTCTGAAAAGCCCACCGACACTCTGTTGTTGTGCTCGATAACGGGGCGCTTGATCAATGTGGGATGCTCGAGTAAGACCGCAACTGGGTCGGTTTCGAGCAGTGTTTTGGTTGCTTCGTCAAGCTGGCGAAAGGTCGTGGATCGTTTGTTGATGAGTTTGTCGGATCCCTCAACCTCTAGCCAATGTCCGACTTGCGGAGCGTTCACGCCATCAACACGTAAGTCATGAAATACATAGGTCTCGTTGTGTTCATCCAGCCAGCGACAGGCCTTTTTTACCGTGTCGCATTGTTTGATGCCAAAAACTGTTGTCATAGGATTTCCTCAAAGCGGTTGCATGATACCAAACTCAGCGGGGCCGTCACACCTGAGGTTTACGCTTTGTTCAGCCGTTTTGGATGTTTACGATCTGGGTAGCATGCTCGGCAGAGTGGGCAAACTCGCCCGTCACAACCTCGAGCAGTGCAGTATTCTCTGCCGTAAAAAATGATTTGAAGGTGCAGCTTGTTCCAATAATCTCGCGGGAATAAACGTTTTAAGTCTCGCTCAGTTTCCGTGACATTGCGTCCTCTAGACAAGCCCCAGCGCTGCGCTAAGCGGTGGATGTGGGTGTCGACTGGAAAAGCTGGCACACCAAACGCCTGTGCCATAACAACACCTGCCGTCTTATGGCCTACCCCCGGTAATTCCTCTAACGCATCAAAACTTTGAGGCACCTGACCGCCGTGTTGCTCGAGTAGGAGCTCGCTTAATCGATGAATTGCCTTGGATTTTTGCGGAGACAGTCCACAAGGTCGAATGATCTCGCGTATTTCTTCAACACTTAAGGTTACCATCTGCTCTGGGGTGTCGGCTTTTGCAAATAAATGCGGGGTCACAGTGTTCACACGCTCATCGGTACATTGTGCGGACAATAAAACTGCAATCAGCAGCGTGTATGGGTCTTTGTGATCTAATGGTACTGGCGGTTCTGGGTAAAGCCTCTGAAGCGTTTCAAAGATCAATTTCACCCGTGCGGGTTTGCCCAAATTAGCCATGCTTTGCCCGTAGCTGACGCGTCAATGTGGCGATGCGCTC
>NZ_CBFHWH010000018.1:0-35053 GCF_965659035.1 Aequoribacter sp.
TACCCCTATATTAGCCAGCTCGGGGCTCGTTGCCGATAACCTAGAGAATGGCCCCGTCGACGATGCCGGAAAAACCGAAGCGCCTGATTTAATGGAAGCGATTTCGCCCAGACGCTGCGCTGAAATCGTGTTTCGAGGCATCGAGGCTGGTGAGTTTGCGATCTTTACACACCCGAGCTACAAGCCGGTTTGCCAAACCCTGATTAATACAACACTCGGCCTTTAACAGCTTGATAGAAGGTGGGCGATTTAAGGTTTCGGAATAAAAGAATACGCCACAAAAAGGGGCCCTAAGGCCCCAATGTTTTGCTGTAGACCGGCATAAATTTGGTTAACCACGCTCCATATCACTGTTCACAATGTCATCGAACTGCGCCTGGGTGATGTGAGTAGGCGTATAAGTACCGCCATTGGACTCGATTTGGCGGTAAAAGGAACGCAAATGGTTGCGTGAACCTTTAAGCAAATTATCGTACACCAGCGCAATGTCATCGTTGTCGACCAACTGAAGTTTGAGATTCTCGATATCGGCAATGTCCAACTCTTCAATCTCGGCGCCTACGTACAAGGCGTCCAGTAAACTATTCGTCCCTTGAGCCACTAACGCGTCATGCAACTGCTGCAGGTCGACGTTCGCAAACACGCCTGTGGCATTTTCTCCTACTGGATCAGTTAAGCTGTAGCGCTGAAGCAGCGCTAACACCGCGTCGGTATGCGTTTGCTCGCTAGAACTGATGTTATTGAAAATATTCAGTCCATGAATGTCATACAAAGCCAAATACACATCCCGCGCTAGCTTTTCTTCCTCACGCATCAGCAGCAAACCATCAGTTTCTTCTTGATTTAACTCACCCAAAGCCATTGCATCCAACTGCGCGGCTAAGGTGGTGGAATCAAACGACGTATTACCATCAGCATCGACCGTTACCACAGGGTCGGGATCAGTCGCTGCCGGCGACGTGACAACGGGGGTACTCGACCCACCCCCACCACAGGCGGTAAGCAACATGGCAATAGCAAAAAGTAAACTAATACCGAGTTTTTCCATCATGATGTGTCTCCGCTGAAAAATATTAGATAATCATAATGTATTAATTAAAGACCTCAACGCCATTCTAAGAAGGACTTGATTACGATCAAGCAAGCTCTCAAGACAAAAAAACGATGGAACTTACGGTGGCTCAGAAATTTACGCCACAAAAACCCCTGGAATCGCACCATATAGGTGCAAATTGCCATGCGCAGCGCACCAATGAACAGCATAATTAACAAAATAATCACTATATATCAGCTACTTATAGAGGATTGGGAAACTTTGGAGTATTCTCGAATAAAACCGACAACCGAGTTTAAGCAATGACGACATCGTCTTGGCAACCCTACCAACAAGATGAGCATTACGATGAGTTAATCACCAAAAGTGGACGCTCACGGCCAGCCGCTAAGCGAGCCGTCCAGTTCTTACGCAACTCATCTCCCGAGGCTCTACAGCAACGCCGAGCCGCGGCAGATCTCACCATGAAAGAAATGGGCGTTAGCTTTACGGTCTACAGCGACGGCGAGAATATCGACCGAGCCTGGCCTTTTGACCTGATCCCGAGAATTATTCCAACCTCCACTTGGCAACAGGTGTCAAAAGGCTTAGTGCAGCGCAACAAAGCGCTCAACCGTTTTATCGACGACGTCTATAACCGGCAAAAAATATTGAAGGACGGGGTGGTGCCCGCTGAGACCGTACTCGAATCGCCCAACTTTAAAAAACCTTGCGTAGGGTTTTCCCCCAAGCACGGAGTTTGGGCGAACATATGTGGGTCCGATCTGATTCGAGACCGCGACGGCCAGTTTTATGTGCTAGAGGACAACCTACGCGTTCCCTCTGGGGTCTCTTACATGCTCGAGAACCGCGAGGTCACCAAACGGGTGTTACCTGAGCTGTTCGAACACTATAGCATCCGTCCAGTGGATGATTACCCCGCCAAACTCTTCCGAATGCTGGCGTCACTCTCCCCTCGCACGAGGACTAAGCCGTGCGTCGTTGTACTCACCCCGGGAATATTCAACTCCGCCTATTTCGAACACGCCTACCTTGCACAGGGTATGGGTGCAGAATTGGTAGAAGGCGCTGATTTATCAGTCGATGACCATGATTTTGTCTACATGCACACCGTCGAAGGCCCCGTCAGGGTTGATGTTATTTACCGACGCATTGACGATGACTTCATGGATCCTGAGGCGTTTCGCGAGGATTCCGCTCTGGGTGTAGCGGGTCTAACACGTGCCTGGCGGGCCGGCAAAGTCGCGATCGCTAATGCACCGGGAAGCGGCGTAGCAGACGATAAAGTGGTCTACGCATTTGTACCCGAGATGATTCGTTACTATTTAAAAGAAGAGCCATTGCTGGCCAGCGTTCCGACTTACCTTTGTATGCATGAACAAGATCGGGAGTACGTGCTGAATAACCTTGAAAAACTGGTGGTTAAACCGGCGAATGAGTCGGGTGGCTACGGACTTATGGTGGGTCCTCACGCCGACGCCAAAACCCACCGAAAGTTCGCGAAGTTAATCGAGGACAATCCGCGGAATTATATCGCCCAGCCGACGCTATCACTGTCTACCGCCCCAACGTTTGTCGACCATACGATTGAGCCTCGGCACCTTGATTTGCGGCCATTTATCCTGCAGGGCGCGGATACGTGGGTCACCCCAGGAGGTCTCACACGAGTCGCCATGCGTAAAGGCTCTCTCGTGGTCAATAGTTCGCAAGGTGGTGGGAGCAAAGACACTTGGATTGTGGAGGATACCCCATGATCTTACTGTCCCGTGTAGCCGAGCGTTTGTACTGGCTAGCGCGCTATCTAGAACGCGCGCAAGCCACTGCCAGACTAACCAGGTCCTTTACCCATTTAATCATGGATTTACCCATCGGCCAGTCACCCGAATGGGACGTGCTAGTCGAGACCTTCGATGCCCAAGAAGCCTTCAGTCAGCGTTTCAATGCAAACTCAGAAACGAATGTGATGCGCTACTTATTAGCGCTGAATGACTCGACCAACAGCATACCTTTTTCAATCTCATGTGCCCGCGAAAACGTCCGAACCACTCGAGGCGTGCTGAGCGATGACGTTTGGGAGCACGTGAACGAACTGCACCTATACGTTCAGGAACATGCCAGTCAGTCGGTCGCTCGACGCAATCGATACGAATTCTTAGAGGAAGTCATTGCGCGCACTCAACTCATTTTCAGTGCCTTTCAGCACTCCCTCAATCGCGACCATGTGCATCGGTTTATCACCATGGGCAGGGTCATTGAGCGGGCGGATATGGCGACGCGCATACTCGATACAGGCGCTAAAGCGATCCATCGTTTGGGAAAAAAAGCGCTAGCGGTTGAATCGTTACTGTGGGGCAACGTGTTAGAGTCTCAACTGGCGCTCAGCGCTTATCGCAGGAGCTTTGGGCCCGTGATCGACCGCGATACGACGGCCGCATTTTTGCTGCAGTCTCTGAAATTTCCAAACTCGGTGGCCTTTGGTCTGAACGACATGATTGAACTGCTGGCCCCACTCCCTAAAGCACAACCCGCTTTAAGGACAGTTCGAGCAGTTAATAAAGAGTTGGACCGGTTCAAAATAGCCAGTGCGGAAGTCAGTGAACTACACGAGTTCATCGACACACTGCAACGACGACTGATGGAGATTGACACCATCATCCAACACACGTGGTTTAATATGAGCCCGGAATGATTCAATCGACTTGCCAGTGTGGCGCCACCCTCTTCTTTGATAGCGAGCGCTGTAACTTGTGCGGTGCTCGCGTAGGCTTTGACCTTAACTCTGGACTTGAGAGCCTAAAACCCGATGGTGAGGCATGGCGATCAAGCTCGGGGCAGCACTACAAGCTGTGCCGCAATACAACAGAATTTGGCGTCTGCAACTGGCTTGTGCCTGAACACGACTTGCAAGATTACTGCCCAGCGTGTCGCTTTAATCGAACGGTCCCCGACCAGTCCAAACCCGATAACCGTCTGCTGTGGTGGCGAATGGAACAGGCTAAAAAGCGCATGTTATTTGGTATTTACCAAATCGGGCTTTGGCCCGAATTAGGTTGGACCTGCGCCGACGGCCTGCTATTCGATTTTATTGAAGACGGACGTTCTAACTGGGACTTTGCCGAAACCTTTGTGACCACAGGCTTCGCAGGCGGTATTATCACCTTGAATATCCTAGAAGCGAATGAGGTAGCCCGCAAACAGGCGCAAGAAGATATGCAAGAGCGCTACCGCACCCTACTCGGCCACTTTCGCCATGAAGTTGGGCACTACTTTTGGGGACGCTTTGCGGAAGATCAGGCCTGGTTAGAGCGTTTCAGAGAGCGCTTTAACGATGAGCGAAGCGATTACGGCCAAGCGCTGGAACGCTATTACGCCACCGGCGGCGACTCGAAATGGTACCAGAAATACATCAGTCGCTACGCTTCCGCCCACCCAGTTGAAGACTGGGCCGAGAGCTGGGCGCATTACTTACATATGATGGACGCTCTAGACACTGCGCATAGACAAGGCTTTATTCGCTCGGATCCTTTCGAGGCAGACTTCGACACCAAGCTCAGACAATGGCGCAGTCTATCGGTGGCGTTAAACGAGCTGAACCGAGCGGTTGGCCACAACGACGCCTACCCTTTTGTCATCGCCGAACCCATTGCGAGGAAGCTTGAGTTTGTTCACGACACCATTGCCGCGCCTAAATAGTGTCGTCATGGACCGCGAGTCGTCGCACTCAGCAGCGGGGGCATACCTTGGAGGTATTGCGGAAACTTGCGCGGCAAAAGTGCTCGCTACTCGAACACCTCGGCAAGTGAGGGTAAGCCACTAAAAGCGCTGGCCAAGCTCTCATCCCAAGACTTGCGCAGCTTCACCAAATAGGGGTGGTTGTCTTCAAGCTTGACATACGATGATAGAGGTTCGAGCGAATCCTTGTGATAAAAGCCGCACTCAATCGGGGGCCCTACGGTTGCATTAGAGCGCATGGTCGAATCGACCGACACCAAAGCGCAGCGCATGGCTGTGTGTGGCTCGGTATCCGCTCGAATAATTCGGTCTAAAATGGGCTTGCCGTATTTGGTTTCGCCGATTTGTAGAAACGGGTGCTCGCCCGAGACGGTAATGTGGTTACCCTCTGGGTAAATAAGGTATAACTCTGGCGCATGAGATCCAATCTGCCCTCCAAGAATAAAGGTCGCTTCAGCATTGAAACCCGCGTTAGGGCCACCGTTGGCATATTTACCCTGCTCCGCCAAACACAATTTTCCGACGTAATCAGCCACTTCAGATACATAGGCGGCCTGGGTGTAATTACCCTCGACGCCATTCTCGGCATCACGTTGCATTTGCGCTACAACCGCCTGACTGGTTGCCAAATTACCCGCCGTTAATAACACGAGCTGACGATCCCCAGCGTGTTCAAAGCGGTGCATTTTGCTGTACGTACTGACGCGATCCGCTCCCGCATTGGTGCGCGAGTCAGAACAAAAAACAAGCCCTTCTTGCAGGGCAATAGCTAAACAGTAAGTCATAAGTTGCTGTGATAGTAAGGGCTGTGAACGCCATCAAGAATACTGGGACATGCACAAAAATACTACTGCTGCGTCATTGATCCCGAAAATTTTATTGCCATTTAATGGGCACGACGGGTGATTTTCAAACGATCACGTTTTGAGCGTGGCACTCCGTTAGACCCACATCCTCAAAAAAGGCGAAGACTTAGTTCTTGCGCGACCGCACAAGATATCTGTCATCATTTCTGTATCCATGGAGTCCTTGAGTTGGACCCCTTGTTTATCGCGCCACCGAAACAAAAAATGGTACTCATTGGTATAGAGAGCACCGGGCACCTGCACACTGCTAGACAACAAACCCCCGTCGGGAGACTCTCTCAAACAGCATGCTTGTCCAAAGCGCGCAACCGATGCATCACCTCACCACAATACTCGTCAGCCAGGGCGCGAAGCGCTGGATCCTCGGGCTCTTTCGCCAACTGATCTGGATTCAAAAGTGCGGAGGCGCTATCCAACCATTCTTCATTGGCACTAAGGCCAAAAAAATCGGCAATATCGATCAGAGCCTCTTTTGGTGTGGTCATAATGCGCTCAAAGCTCACCGCCCGATACTGCTCTTCTGTGAGCTTATCAACAGCGGCAAGACCTGCTAGAGACGTATCTCTAACGTTCTCTAAAAACGGCTCGAGCGGCACGGGGTGGCGCATGACCGAAGCCAATCGATCGGACATTGGCCTGCGGTTATTCAAATCGGTTTCATCTAAATCGCCCCAGCGAATACCGTCTTCGGTCTCAAGATCCAGCATCTCGAAGGTCATGACTCGAAAGTGATTATGCTGCTGCATCGAGAGCGCCACAGCTAAGGGGTCTCGGTATAGATACAAGAACTGAGCTTCGGGGAACAGTTCGAGTAATGGGTCAACGCAAAAAATGGAGCCACCACTACGTTCAATCCAGATGGTTTTGCCTGCCTTTTTGCACAACCATTCAAAGACCACGCGGTACTGCTCACTCAATAGCTGAAGGGGTAATTGCTTAGCGAAGTCTATCAACTCATGAAAGACAGGCTCGGGGTCATCAAATAATTGCGCGAGTGGAATCAGCAGGATCTCGGGAAAAACACCATCTTTGTATCCCTCCACCGTATCAGGTAGATTGTCAGTACCGCCCTTAAATAGAATTTCTGGGGTGCGCAAATGGTTCACAATACGCTTGTACTCACCTGCACCGGCTTTGACACCGCAGTCGAGCAAGTCAGCGAAGTCCTCCCCTGATATTTCTCGTTGGCCCAGTCTGTTTACGATATCCATCGACACCATGAACTCGGATAAAACGGCGACATCGGGGTGAAGGCCCATCATTTTTGACAATATCGTCGAGCCACATCGACCGGTGCCTACGATGAAACGTGCTTTTTGTTGATCCATGTTCATACCCTCGGTGTGTCACTGACAACGTTTACCTATTATTGACTATATTCTTCGATTGATACTGTGTATAAACGATCCTAACTCTCTCGAAACGTTAATCACTCAAAGGACCCGACTCAAGGACCATATAGACTAATGACCCTAGCACTTCCCACGGAGGATATTTTGGCAATTCACGACTTACTCGCTCGATATTGCCATGGTATGGACGCGGCTCGTGCGGATTTGGTCATGACATTGTTCACTGAAGACGCAGAAATGACGACCCAGGTGGGCAACCCAAAAGGGCAGTCAGCGATTCGATCTTGGATTGAAGAACGACTCGCGCAGCGGGACCCCGCCATTCAAGTGGGACACAACCTGATTAACCCATTAATCACCGCCTCATCGCCCAACGAAGCCCGCGTCAGAAGCATGCTGCTTTACACCCATCAACGTGTAGATTTCAGCCAGCCCTGTCAATTAGTCGCCACCGGGATTTACGAGGACCGCGTTGTTAGAACAGCCTTAGGCTGGCAATTTAAATTCAGACAATCGAGCGTAAACGCCAAACTCGATGACCAATACTTCGGGATATAAACCACTGTCCTTCACCGCTCAATCACCTTAACGAAGGAGTATCGCAGGTGCCAGCAATAAGCATTGATACACCACGACTGGTCATGAGACGTCTAACGGTCTGGGATACAGAGGATCTCCTCGAGTATCATGCAGACCCTCAGGTTATTAAGTATATCCCCTGGACTCAGCGCTCTCGAACCGACGTCGAACATGCGCTAGCTCACTACGAAACCGCAAGCGATCAATTTGAAAAGGAAGGTGATTTTTGGGTCCTTGGCTGGGCGCTCAAGACAACAGGTAAAGTCGTTGGCCAATCGAACGCGTCTCTCATATCCAAAGCCAACCGAACCGCCGATATCGGCTGGGTGACAAATCGCCAATTCTGGCGCCAAGGACTCGCACTTGAAGCGAGCTCATACCTACTAAAAAAGCTATTTCAGCACACCAATTTGCACCGAGTAGTCGCCAATATCGATGCCCGCAATCCTGAATCAGCAGCGCTTGCCGTCAAACTCGGCATGCGCAGAGAAGCGGAATTCAGACAATCGGTCTTTACCAAAGGCGAATGGTGCGACATGTGGCAGTACGCGATTTTAAGAGATGACGCGCTAAAATAGTAAAACCCGTCTAGAGCTTCAGTTTTCAGGCAGCACTAAGTCAAAACCTAAGCCTTGCATGCACGGTTCCATTGCAGCGCGTTGCAAAGACTCAATTTCAGCCTCGCGGCGGCGACGTTCACCCAAAGATGGCTCGCACATCTCAGCGATAGCGTCGTCGTCCAAAGACTTCAAGCCCCCAAAACCGTCATCGACGTAGGTTGCCTTCGCTTCAGGAGACTGCCGAATTGCCTTCTCGCAGTCACGCCGTTGAGCATTCTCTTGCAAAATGAAATCCGTGCGCACCTTGACCATTATAGGGGTAACTTCCTGCCGGCATTGAACGATAGCAACATCAAGTTCAGCGTCTGACTGAGAAACCGCAATCCAGGCATCTGCTTGTCGGGATGTCATCGAACAGCCGTGCAAAAGTGCCGCTAGCAGTACAAAGGCTAAAGCTTGCTTGAACATGATCATGATTCCAAATCGAACATAACTAAACGGTAAATATAGTGGGCTTGAACACAAATGTCTCTTGAGGATTACCGGTTGGCATATTCTCCTAAAAAACGATGAAAATGCACATAAAACGCGATACGATTTGCGGTGGGCAGTGGGCGCCTAATAACCGGCAAATCTTGGCCCTAGTCGAACAATAACAAACGGGAGAACTCGATGAAGTTCCTTGTGCCAATCGTTAGCTTAATAGGGTCAGTAGCACTCAGTTTTGCAACGAGTTTTGCTGCTCATGGCGCGACTCAATTAACTGTGCCATCCAAAACACGCTATGCCTACGATTTCGCAGCACGACTCAATATGCCTGAAGGCCGCCCCTCGTCTCAAATGTATTTTGTCGGACTCGATCTTCACAAAGTCATTTCGAATGACTCCAAAGATTTTGCGACGATTTTTTTTCAGCCCTACTGGGTCGATGCGAATAATTTAAACCCTTTCCCTGGCTTTCTCGATAATGAAGACGACGGTGCTATCCAGTGGCGAAACGCCCTGATTGATTTTCACTTAACAGGCGATCGCTCCATCAACCTAAAAGTAGGACATTTTGAGTTGCCCTTCGGTTCAGAAAGCCTCGCTCTCGACACAAACGGCACCTTGCGGCAGCTCACCAGCAACATTGGCTTAAAAGTCGACTGGGGTCTGAGCGTACACGGAGACACTGGAGACTACGAATATGAATTTGCTTGGACACGAGGTAGTGGGAACGACTGGGAAACCGAAGGCAATCCCGGGATATGGAGCGGCCGCTTAGGGCGATCTCGTTACCACAACTTGGTTTGGGGCCTGTCATGGTTAGATGGCGATTTCTGGACGCCAGCAGGGACTGTTCAAAAGCAACGTGTCGGCGCCGATTTTTTGATTTACCGCGATCGATACCGGTTTATAGGGGATTTTTCGGTGGGCTCCGACAAGGATCTTGATCGCAAATATGCATTGCTGGAAATCGCCCACGAGTCCAACGATGGTATGTTAGATACCTACGCGCAATTTCGACACCAAGAGAACGAATTGGCCAATTCACAGACAGTCACATCGCAAAATTTGCACCTCGGCGTCAAATGGGAGCCTAAACTGGGCCTACATCTGAGTGCTCAATGGCGAGTATGGAGTGATGTCGAGCCGGGATCCGAGCCGCCAGAGCTCTTCCAACTGCAGTTTCGAAAACGTATTTTTGGAGGGATGTAAGATGCAAAATTTACTCAAGCTCATGCTAGCGTTGGCAACCTTAAACACGCCTCTTGCATATTCCCAAGCCTTTTGTGAGCTGCGCGACCCCTCTCGTGTTATTCGCGACTTAGTCCCCGAATCAGTGTCATTCAACTCCGAAGTGTTAAGTATTGACGACCGAACGAGGGCTGCCATTGTCGACTCGGTAGGCGTAACGATGCATCACCAAGAGCTTGGATACCACACTCTGTATACGGTATGGGATGACGAGAATGGAAAATTAGGTCTCGTTCATGTCCGGCCTGAAGCAACGCCATGGGGCTTGATGGAAATCGCATGGATGATTGACCGAAACGGACGCGTCGTAGACTTCACATTACAACGCTGCAGGTCGCAACACTGCGAGGCCATGAATTCTGACAAGGTCCACGCGGTCTTCTACCGAAGAGACCTAACCTCTCTTAGCGAACTTCTGCATGAACGCACCGACAACGTGGACAGGATGTGGTTGAAACAACTGGGCTTAAGCGACGAGCAAGAACCTTTATTTGCTGCGATTACGCGTTCGGCAATTAAAACCTTGGCGGTTCTTGAATACGGTGGCCTGATCGGTGATTAGACTCGATTCAGTATGAAAGTTTCACACTATGCATCGCTGCCCGTCGTCTTTGCAGCTTTGTTGCTGTGTCTTTCATGGTGGGTCGTTTATCAACAAACTGAGACCCTAAGACAAACGCGAGCCGATTCAGCCACCAGTGAGAATCTTGGACTTCGAATTCGCGCATTTGAGAATGAAGTCGCAAGTCTTTTGTTGCTGGGTGATTTAATTGTCGCATCGCGCCAAACCTTTCTTTTGCTCCCCTTTGAAGAACATGTTGCGAACCTAATAACAGAATTAGAGCAGCTTCAGGCCTCTATGGATCGCTGCTGCGACACGCAAGATATTAGACTTCAGACCACACTCGTCACAGAGCTCAGCAGCATCGTCAAGCAATCGTCTAACCCGAGTAATAATGTCGGCAGTTCGGTCTGGCTTGAGCGATTTGATTCGGTATCATCTAAAATTGTCGAGCGATCAGAGCGTCTAAGACAACAGATAGAGCAATTCCAAGACCGGCAGATCGACGTTGAGAATCGTCAAGAAAGTACCTACCTCTTCACACTATTGGCCGTCGTAGTCGGCTCCGTGCTGACACTCAGTCTGGTGGCGTGGTGGCTCGTCATTGGAATCTCTAATCCTGTTGCGCGCCTGTCGAGAAACGCGCGACAGGCGCTCTCAGGAGAGAGTTTCACCGGTGTCGCAGACGGTCCCATCGAGATCCGTCAACTCAGCGCCTCTCTTACGACACTTACCACTGATCTAGAAAGTGCGTTAGAGCAGGAACGCATTAAAGTGATCCATCAACAGGAACAATTGCAAAAGCAAGCGATCGAGACTGCAGCAATGCAAAAGGAATCTCTCGATCGTCTGGACGTCGTCATTAATGCCGCCAGAGCTATCGTATGGGAATGGGTTATTCAACGCTCAGAATTGGCAGACGAGCAGCGCTCTCGAAGCCAACCTTTACAACTCTTTCAAACGGGTGACAACGGGGGGCAATATCTCGATTTAAATGCTTTGGATTGCGATGAATGGAATCAGCTTTACTCTCAGTTAATCGCTCATATCGAACACTCTGAAACTCTAGAGGTCAGAGTGCGGCTAGCGCCCGCGGGTGTCATGCGATGGCATCAGCTCAACGGGCAAGTGGTTGAACAAACCGAGTCCTCAGTGCGCCTTGTGGGCTCTATTATTGACATGCACGAGCGTATCGAGCAAGAGACTCAAGTACGACAACTCGCCCTGACGGACAGTTTAACCCAGGTCGCTAACCGTCGTCAGTTCTCAGACATTGCCCAACAATGGGTTCGAGGTGAGAAGCCCTTTTGCCTGCTGGCGGTAGACATTAATGACTTTAAAATCATTAACGACCGCTACGGTCACATCTGTGGCGATAAAGCACTTCAATATGTGGCGCAGGTGCTTGTCGAGGTATTCAGTGACAAGGCGATCGTAGCTAGGCTAGGTGGTGACGAATACTCGATCTTATGGCCAGGAACCAACCAATATCATGTAGAGCTGCTAATAGAACAGGTCATTACTTTAGCAAAAGAGTTCAGCTTATCCGGCTCGCCATTCCCTTTGTCGCTCAGCGTCGGGTTAGCGCGTTACCCAGACGATTCGACATCGCTCGAATCGCTGATGAGCGCTGCCGATCTTGCCCTGTATCAAACAAAAGAGCTTAAATTATCGGGCGCGACACACTGCTGGTATAAAAAACAACTTGGCGATGCCCTTGACCGACAGCTGCGCATAAAAGAGGCGGCAAACCGTGCGATAGAAGATCACTCTTTGGCGCTGGCATTGCAACCTATTTGGTCAACGGAGCAGAATAAAATATCGAGTTTCGAGGCTCTGTTGCGATGGGACAATCCTTTTCGGTGCTCGACAGGAGAACTGATCGAGCTGGCCGAGCAGTCAGGATTAATACTCGCGATCACCGAGTGGGTGATTCGCGAAGCGGCACGAGCGAGCTCTTTACTGCGGGCACAGGAGATAACGGCGCCAATTTCCATCAATATTCCTGCACACTCCTTTCGCCACCAAGATGTCGTTAGCCTGATTAGACAGGCTTGTCGAAAGTATGACATCCCCTTTGAGTCACTCTCAATTGAAATCACCGAGTCGGTATTTCTCGAAGATATCGATACCGTCATACGCACCGTCAAGTCACTGGCGAATCTAGGCATTAAAACCGCTATTGACGATTTTGGTACGGGTTATTCGAGTTTGAGTTATTTGCACGTACTTGATGCGCACAGTCTTAAAATAGACCGAAGCTTTGTTGCCGGAATAACTGCAGATGATCCGCGAGCGCCCATCGTTCAATCCACGATCCAGCTTGGCCACGCTCTGGGAATGGCTGTGGTTACAGAGGGAATTGAGACGGAGGAAGAGCTGGCCTGCGTGCAACAATTGGGCTGCTCTTTATTTCAGGGCTATTACTTCCATAAGCCGGCTGCCCTCGATGTATGGCTTACCAAAGCCTAGAGCGTAATCCGCGTCACGCCCTCCGGTATAAAGTGCAACCCATGTGTCCGGTATGCACCCACTAAGTGATGGTCGGTGTGAGAGGATTTGAACCTCCGACCCCTTGCTCCCGAAGCAAGTGCGCTACCAGGCTGCGCTACACACCGATGCCAAAATCATAGCAAAGCCTAATCGCCAGATCTATTCCATACACCACCAGACCCAGGCTCGATTTTCACACTCGCTAACAACAAAAAAGCCGAGTAGATACTCGGCTTCTTCATCACGCAGCAGTGCTTATTTTTTGGTTTTTACCGGCCGAGCCAACAACTTGATATCGGGCGAACGCGGGTGAATTTCCTCCCATAGACGCTCGTAGTTGGTGGTTTTAATTTTCCATTCACCATCGACTTTGACATAAGTATCCTCATAAATGGCTGAGCCCATGACCGTGGTGTTCTCTTCCAAGTTAATGAAAATATCCTGCAGATACCAAAGGCCAGTGGCATTGTCGCCGTCCACCGTAATTTCGGGATGATGCCCATTGTGCATTCCGAACTTGTCTTCGGTAAACGAGTAGGCATAAAACTTTAAGAGTTTATCGCGACCCTGCACATCGATATCGTAGTGGCCACCGATAAAATGCGCGGTCGCATCCTCCGTAAAAACCGACGCCAAACCCTCTTGGTTGCCGGTATCTAAAAAACGGAAGTAACGCGCTTTTAGCTGTTTAATCAGCTCGATGGCTTCTAGATCTAACATGCTTAATCCTTGTAGTTATTAATGTGCTTAGCGGCTTGGTAGGCCATAGTCATCGCAGGGCCCAAAGTCGCGCCCGGACCGGGATAGGTTGGCAACAAGGCAGCTGAGGCGTTACCTACGGCATACAAACCTTCGATAACACCACCTGCTTCGGCTTTAACCTGCGCATCAATCGTGGTGTCTAATCCACCCAAAGTACCAAAATCACCCGCGTCGATACGCATCGCGTAGTAAGGCGCCTCATCGATGCTCGCCAAACACGGGTTGGGTTTAATCGCTGGGTCGGCGTAGTAGCGATCGTAAGCAGAATCGCCGCGTCCGAACTCTTCGTCTTTACCCGTCACCGCATAGTCGTTCATTTTTTTAATAGTTTCTTCCAGACCGTCGGGATCAATGCCGAGCTTCTCGGCCAATTCGCGAATGGTATTCGCTTTAGCGACAAGACCCGTCTCAAACCATTTTTTGGGGATGGTCCAATCGGGCTTCATTGCAGACGTCATTAGCGGCCCGGCAATGTAGGTGCGACGGAAACGCGCATCGAACACGTGGTAGGCAGGAGCACAGGGGTTTTCGTCGGTGTGCGCTTTGAACAACTCTTTCTGGAAGGCCATGTAGTTTTGCGATTCGTTAGCAAAACGCTTGCCAGCTTTGTTCACTACGCAAGAACCCGGGAAGGATTTTTCCATGATGCTTAAGCGTGGCTGTGGCTCGTCGGGTACACAAACGGTGGTCGTCCACCATGCGCCGTTAATTAAACGCGTTTTAGCACCCACGTTCAGGCCAGCCTGCAAGGCGTCCCCTTGGTTGGTCTCGGCACCTGCACTCCACTCAGTGTTAGTAGGTGCGGGTAAGTACTGCTCGCGCAGCGCTTGATTTTTTTCAAAGCCACCCGAGGCCAGTATCACGCCTTTACTGGCCTGTACGCGCAGTGTTTTGCCATTTTGCTCGATGACCGCGCCGACAACACGGTTGTCTTCAACGATTAACTCTTTGAAGGCGGTGTCCAGCTCAATCGGAATGTTGCGCTGTTTGGCCGCCAAGAATAAACGGCCCACACCTGCCGAGCCGCAGCATAAGCGCCGCGAAATCTTGGTACGCAAACGCCAGGGTATATCGATGGCATAGTCCCACAACATTTTCATCAGAACTTTAATCCAGCCGGGCATTTGCACCATCAAAACCTGGGCTTCGACTTGGGTAAAGTGAATCAAACCGAACATACGCATCATGTGATGGGTGTAACGCAATTTCTTGTAATCGCTTCCCAACTCAGACGCCATAAAGGGCGCGGGCTCGAGCGAGCGATGCCCCTCTTTAGCACCCGGCAAGTTGGTGTAGTAATCGGGGTAGTGGTCCAGTGATTCGTAGCGGACAGGCGTACGATCATGCAAAAATCGCAGCATCTTTGGCCCGTTCTCGAGGTAGTTATCAATCAATTCCGGCGGGACATCTTCGCCTTCCAATGTTTGACGTAAATATTCGCGTGCTTCCTCGATCGAATCCTGAGCGCCAGCTTCCTGAGCGTAATGGCTGCAAGGGATCCAAATACCACCACCCGAGGAAGAACTGGTCCCACCGACTTCGTTGGCCTTTTCGATGACCAATACGTCTTTGGTGCCCATTTCGTAGTTACAGACTGCTGCGGTTAACCCGCCGTTGCCCGTGCCTACCACTAACAATTCAACTGATCGATCCCAAACTTGCTCTGACATCTTTTCCCTCACTCAGCTGTTGCTTGGCGTTTTACACGCTTTGTCTTAGTTATGCTCTAAAGTGACTTAGCTCTCTTCAGGCGTTCATTTTTAATTATGGGTGCTGGCTCGATACCGACACAATTTCGCCAGTCATGTAACTCGAATAATCCGACGCTAGAAACATCATCACGTTCGCCACTTCCCACACCTCAGCGGCGCGTCCAAAGGCCTCTTTTTCGGCCAGTTTCTCCAGCAATTCTGGCGGCGTGGTTTTCTTTAAAAATGCGTGTAGCGCAATACTGGGGGATACGGCATTAATGCGTACGCCAAACTCAGCGGCTTCTATCGCCGCACAGCGTGTTAGGGCCATAACACCAGCTTTAGCCGCCGCATAGTGGCACTGCTCTTTTTGCGCGCGCCATCCCAATACAGATGCGTTGTTAACGATCACACCCGCTCCGCGCGTTTGCATGATCCGCATCATCGCACGCGTCATGCGCATCGTTCCAGTTAAGGTAATATCTAGAACCCGGTCCCACTCCTCGTCGGTCATATCCACCAACAGTTTAGTGCCACCCAGTCCGGCATTGTTGATCAACACATCTACACCGCCAGTGGCGTCTTCGGCGTGTCGAATTAACGCCTGCACATCTTCCTCGACGGTGACATTGCAGAGCTTACCCGAGACTTTGCACTCAGGATTTATGGCCTGCAAAGTTTCTACCGCTTGCGCCAAACGCCCCTCGTGTACATCGCTAATAACGAGTGCCCGCGCGCCCTCTTCTACTGACTTTTGAGCGGCAGCAAAGCCGATACCGGCGCCGGCTGCAGCCGTAATCAATACGGATTTTCCGGCGAGTAGATTGTGGCCAGGAACATAATTTGGAATGTTTGTAGACATAGGGTTATACCTTATTAAGCCGTACCGCGTGGCTCACGGGGCATGCCCAGCGCGCGCTCAGCAATCAAGTTACGTTGAATTTGGTTGGTGCCACCGTAGATCGTATCGGCACGGGTGAACAGGAACAATGACTGCAGGCGGTTCAACTCATAAGGCGCATCCACCAATAACTCGCTTTCAGGACCTAGCACATCCATAGCCAACTTACCCAAATTGCGGTGCCACGACGCCCAATACAACTTGTAAATCATGGCCTCTTTCTGGAGTGAGCCGTCTTCTCCACCCGACATCATACGCATACTGTTGTAGCGCATGATTCTCAGGCCGATATGTGCATCCGCCAACCGCTGCCGAATTGCAGGGTCATTCGCAGCGCCATTTTCTTTGGCAATTTTGACCACCTCGTCAAGCTCCGACTGAAACAGCATTTGCTGCCCGAGAGTCGATACCCCGCGTTCGAAGCCCAACAGCGCCATGGCGACACGCCAGCCATCGCCCGGTTCGCCAACAATGTCGCCAGCACCACAAACTGCATTATCAAAGAACACCTCATTGAACTCAGAGGTACCCGTCAGCTGCACGATTGGCCGAATTGTGACGCCAGGCTGGTCCATATCCACCAAGAAAAAGCCCAAACCTTTTTGCCCAATGCTCGCCGGGTCGGTGCGGGCCACAACAAAACAAAACTGGGACTCATGCGCTAAGGATGTCCAGACTTTTTGACCGTTCAACACCCACTGTTGAGCGCCTTCATCAAACTGCGCTTTGGTTTTTACGTTGGCTAAATCAGAACCTGCACTCGGCTCGGAATACCCTTGGCACCACAGGTCTTTACCCGCGAGAATACCGGGCAGGTACTTTTCTTTTTGCTCGGCAGTGCCGTAAGCGATCAAGGTCGGACCCACCAAGGTCTCGCCAATATGTCCCATACGCCCGGGGCCGCCAGCGCGCGCGTACTCTTCGTTGAAGATCACTTGTTGCTCGATACTGCAGCCACGTCCACCGAATTCTTTAGGCCAGCCAATCGCCGTCCAGCCACCCTCGGCAAGTTTCTGTTCCCAAGCTTTACGCTCAGCGACAAAGCTGTGCTCATCGCCAGGACCACCGCGAAAACGGATCGGCTCGAATTCACCACACAGGTTAGCGGCCAGCCAATCAGCCACTTCTTGTCTAAACTGCTCGTCTTCGGCACTGAAGCTTAACTTCATTTCAGCACTCCCCCGCTAGTAACATCTGTGCAATACGCTCGCGGTGCTCAGCACCCGCACCCAAGAAGGTTTCGGTCGACTTAGCGCGCTTAAAATACAGCTGTATGTCGTACTCTTCGGTTATGCCCACACCACCAAACAGCTGAATGCCGCAGCCCGCAACAAAGAAAAATGTATCGCTACAATACGCTTTGGTCATGCTCGCTGCTTCCGCTAACTGCGCTGCGTCATACCGACCCTGCACCCATTCATCAATCGCACAGGCCGCGTAATACACGATCGAACGCGAGGCCTCTACTTTTAGCATCATATCGGCGCACTTGTGCTTAACCGCCTGAAACGAGGCAATCGTGCGCCCAAACTGCACGCGCTCTTGCAAGTAGTCGACCGTCATGTCCAGGCTTGCTTGCGCGCCACCTAACTGGTCAGCCGCTACAAAAATCGACAGAACATCCACCAACTGTGTCAAAGCCTCGCCTGCGTTACCAGGGCAACCCAAGCTGGCGGTAGTGGCCACCTGCACCTTGTCCAGCGTGAGCTCGGCTAAAGGTCGGGTTTGATCCATCGTCGGTACTCGCTTGCGGCTTACGCCCTCGGCGTTTGCATCCACCAAAAACAAACCGACACCTTGCGAGCCTTCGGAGCCCGGCACTCGAGCTGCAACCAAGAGCATATCAGCACTGTGACCATGGCTTACAAAGCGGTAAGTGCCCGACAATTCATAGCCAGAGTCTGTTGACGTGGCTGTCGCTGTAACGGCATCGGTCGACCACTCTCTGGCACGATCGATCACCGCGATCGTTGCGCTCTCGCCTGCCATCAACCGCCCAAAATACTCTGCTTGCTGTTCATCACTGCCCCACTTCAGCAGTGCAGTGATCACCGCAGCAGTATCCGCAAATGGCGCATTAAATAAACGCATACCCATGCGCTCGAGTATGCCCACCAACTCGACAAACCCTAGACCTAAACCGTCGTGCTCCTCGGGAATAAGAATTGCCTGCCAGTACATTTCTTGACACAAGCGCTCCCAAACCTTTGAGTCATAGCCCAAATCAGTCTGCATAGCTTCTCGGATTGCAGGTGCAGTCGATACCTCTGACAAAAAAGCGTCAGCCGTATCAAAAATCATGACCTGCTCTTCGGTAAACGCAAATTCCATGGTGCGACTAGGCTCCCCAGATTTTTTGTGCGGGCACTTCGGTGTTCAACAATTGCTCGATGGCGTCACCAACTTCTGCTGGCGCCCAACGGCTACCTTTATCTACGCCTTGTGTCGTGCGCCAACCATCGGCGATGCACAAACGACCACCCTCGGCTTCAAGTACCCGACCGGTCAAATGAGCTGATGCTTCCGAACACAGCCACGTCACCAAGGACGACACGTTTTCTGGTGCAAACGAGTCAAAGCTGCCATCTTCAGGTGCTGCCATACGCGCTGCCATTTCCGGTACTGCTGTGGTCATACCTGTTCGCGCGACCGGTGCAATAGCGTTCGCGGTAATACCGTAGCGCGCCAATTCAGCGGCTTGGTTGAGTGTTAAGGCGGCAATACCGGCTTTTGCGGCTGCGTAGTTTGACTGACCAATCGATCCTTGAAGACCTGCGCCCGAGGTGGTGTTCACAATGCGCCCTGAGACCGACCCACCTGTTTTGGACAAGTGACGCCAATATTGAACGGCGTGTGAGGTAATGCAAAAGTGGCCCTTTAAATGGACCGCCATAATGGTGTCCCACTCTTGCTCGGTCATGGACGCAAACATACGATCACGGTTAACGCCTGCGTTATTCACCACGCCGTGTAATCCACCAAAAGTCTCGATGGCCTGCGAAACTGCACGCTGACTGTCAGCATAGTTGGTAATATCCGAGTCATTAATCGCCGCTCGTCCGCCCGCGGCGACAATTTCATCCACAACACGCTGTGCGGCGTCTTGATTGATGTCATTAACAATCACGCACGCGCCTTCCGACGCCAGCACTCGCGCGTGCGCAGCGCCCAAGCCACCACCTGCGCCGGTGACGATAACAACTCGATCTTGGCAAATACCTGTCATCTTTTTACCTTATAACTTTTCTAAAATAGTTACGTTGGCTTGGCCACCACCTTCACACATGGTTTGTAAGCCATAACGCACGTTGCGACGCTCCATCTCATGTAACAGAGTCGTCATTAATTTGGTGCCGGTAGCACCCAGTGGGTGCCCCAGAGCAATGGCGCCGCCATTGACGTTGGTTTGTTCATACGGATAGCCAGTTTCTTGCAACCACGCCATGGGCACGGAAGCAAAGGCCTCGTTGATCTCGACCAAGCCGATATCGTTTAACGACATGCCCGATTTTTTCATGGCGTATTCAGTCGCCGGAATCGGTGCGGTTAACATCCAGATCGGATCGGCAGCACGCACACTCATGTGCGCAATACGAGCGCGCGGGGTCAGGTTGTAACGTTTCAACGCAGCTTCTGATACCACCAAGACAGCCGATGAGGCATCGCAGGTCTGGCTCGAGACACCGGCAGTAATAGTGCCGCCTTCCATTAAGGCGGCAAGCTCGGCCATTTTCTCGAGCGAAGTTTCGCGCATAGTTTCGTCGTACTTCAAATCGCCAAAGGGCACGATTTCACGATCAAAATAACCGGCCTGAGTCGCCGCAATTCCGCGACGATGCGATTCGAGTGCAAACTCTTCCATCGCTTGACGGCTGATGTTCCACTTATCGGCTATCATTTGCGCCGAATTAAACTGAGACACCGGAACATCGCCATAACGCGCCTGCCAACCCGTGCTGCCAGAAAAGGGGTTGTCAAAACCCAAAGGCTGCGCCGCTAACATCGCCGATGAAATAGGAATCGATGACATCGTTTGCACACCACCTGCCACGACCACATCCATAGTGCCTGACATAATCGCTTGCGCCGCAAAGTGCACGGCTTGCTGCGAGCTGCCACACTGGCGATCGACTGTTGTCCCCGGCACCTCATCTGACAAACCCGCCGCTAACCAGCAAGTGCGGGCGATATCGCCAGCCAAGGGCCCGATGGTATCGACACAACCAAAAATGACGTCGTCGTATTCGTTATCGGGAATCCCGTTGCGTTCGACAATGGCTTTAAGTACATGAGCACCCAAATCAGCGCCATGAACCTGGGCAAGCGATCCGCGACGACGGCCTGTGGGCGATCGAACAGCATCGACAATGTAGGCTTGAGGTGTAGACATATGCAGTTCCTTTTAGGCGGCAGCGCTTTCGCTGTTGTCGATGTAACGCTTACCAAATGTAAATTCAGGGCCCAATAAGGCATTGGGTTGTAGCAACCATTCGTGGATGCGATTTTTGTGGAAGCCCGCGTCACCCCACTCTTTGGCCAAAGCCCAAGCGCGCTTCACCCAAATGTGCAAATCGCACTCCCAGGTGTAACCCATAGCGCCGTGCACTTGGGTCGCATTGCGTGCACTCAGCTCTGCTGCCGCGCCCGCTGCAGTTTTGGCGTGACTAACCGCCCAATCCGCACGTTGTGGTGCAACCCCTACGGTGTAGGCAGCGCGGTAAACGGCGGGTTTTGCAAACTCAATCTGCACCGCACAATCCGCCATCAAGTGCTTCACCGCTTGATTGGTGCCAATAGCCTTACCAAACTGCTCACGGGTCGAGGCATAATCAACAGCCTGCTGCACCATGGCTTGCGCCAAGCCCAACAACTGCGCCGCCGCAGCCAGTGCACCTCGATTTAAGGTCGCTCGCTGCAAGCCAGCGCCCACCTCACCGTCAGCAACACGGGTTTTACGCGAAGGTGTCCAATCAACTTTCTGCAACCGACGGCTCGGGTCGACGCTTTTCAAGGCGGTAAATTTAAGCTCCGAATTGGGAACCAAATGTACGTCGTTACCGTTGGCCAGCAACATCCAGTCTTTGCGCTGCGCAAAATTGCTGTAGGGGTTAATGATGTGCGCACAACCCACTCGGGCCTCACCTGCCGCCATCGCGCCCAACAGTTCCTGCACCTGATCAGTGTTTTTGCCCACTACGAGTAGGTCTGCTAATAAACCGCCGGCAACGACTGCGTCTTCGACAATCGATTCGGGCAGCGCCGCTTTGCCGCAAGCCTCTGCTAATAACACAAAATCCACCAAATCCATGCCCAAACCCCCGCACGATTCAGGCACGAGTAGAGAGTTCATGCCCATTTCGTTAAGAGTATTTAGCATATCGGCGTTTTCGCCAGTGTCGCTGGCCCAGCGCTCACGAATCGAGGTCGTGGTGACCTCGTTTTCCAGCATCGATTGCACCGAATCACGGAAAGCCAGCTGATCGTCTGTAAATGTAAAATCCATAGTGCCTACCCGACCTTATTTACGTGGCATTCCGAGCATACGCTCAGCAATGATGTTACGTTGAATCTCGTTGGTGCCCGCATAGATGGGGCCAGATTGGCTGAACAAGAAACCGTCGAGCCAACTGCCAAGCTCTGCGTGATCCTCAGCGGTTTCCGGCTCGACCTCGGCACGCGCACCCAGCAAACTGAGCGCGGTTTCATGAATGCGAATATCCAATTCCGACCAGAAAATTTTGTTGCACGAAGACTCAGCACCAATATGGCCGCCCGCAACCAAGCGCGAAGCAGTTTGGTAAGTCGATAAAGCGTAAGCCTCCGCGTCCATGTAGCAGCGCACGACCGAATCTTCGATAGAGAGATCTAGGATGTCGTTACGGCGCTTGCGATACAGTTCAACCAATCGACGTGAAGCCTGCTGAAAACGCGCAGGTGAGCGAAGCATCAAGCCGCGCTCAAAACCCGCGGTCGACATGGCAATTTGCCAGCCCTGGTTTTCACCCCCAAGCAAATTAAAATCGGACACGCGCACGTTATCAAAAAAGATTTCGGCAAAACCGGGCAAGCCGTTGAGCTGCTCGATGGGACGTACCGTAACACCTGGGGCATCTAGCGGCACCAGAATAAACGACAAACCGTGATGCCGGCTCGACTCGGGATCGGTACGAAACAAACCAAAGGCATAATCAGCAAATACCGCGCGAGTAGACCATATTTTTTGGCCGTTAATGACAAATTCGTCGCCATCGCGATCCGCGCGGCAGCGAATTGCCGCCATGTCGGAACCTGCGTTGGGCTCAGACCAGGCCTGCGCCCAGATCTCTTCACCACTTGCCATAGCACTGATAAAGCGTTCTTTTTGCGCGTCGGTGCCATATTCCATTAAAGTGGGACCCAACAAGAAAATACCGTTTTGGTTCACGCGTAATGGCGCTCCGGCACGGTAATACTCTTCTTCAAAGATCAGCCACTCGATCAAATCGCAGGCTCGACCACCGTATTCTTTGGGCCAAGTCACCATGCCCCAATTGCCAGCGGCCAAGGTTTTTTCCCATTGCCGGTGCTGCTCGAACCCCTCGGCAGTATCGAAAGAAGCCAGCTTTTTCGCAGGCACATGCGCCGCCAGCCAAGCACGAACTTCTTCTCTAAACTGAGTTTGGCTTGGCGTGTACAGTAGATCCATCCCCAATAACCTCGTACTTAGTCTTCTTTTTTGTTTTCGCGGGCCATCGCTTTCGCGTCATAACCGCCCAATTTGTCACCCGACACCAAGTCGTTGTGCGCATGAGTAAAGTGATGCCACGCAAATACGGCATCCATGCCGGTACGTTTACCTTGCAAATCTTCAATGTGGTTGATGGCTTGTTTGGTCAAAGCCAAACCAAGACGAGGCATAGCGCCGACTTTCTGAGCTAAGGCTTTCACGTCATCCGCCAGCGTTTCACGGGTCGAGATACGATTGACCATTCCCATTTGATAGGCGCGCTCGGCCGACATTTTCTCGCCAGTGAACAAAAATTCTTTTGCAATGCGAGGGTGCAACTCGAAAGGATGCGCAAAATACTCCACACCCGGGATACCCATGCGCACGACAGGATCTGAGAAAAACGCATCGTCAGTCGCGACAATCAGGTCACAGACCCAAGCCAACATCAAACCACCAGCGATACAAGCGCCCTGAACGGCAGCGATGGTAGGCTTGGGAATCTCACGCCAGCGGCGGCACATACCTAAATACGCTTCGGCCTCGCGCACGTACAGATACTCACCGCCTTCCTTATTCGAGTGGTCGTACCACATCGTCACGCGTTCTTGAGGCAAATGTACATCGCGTCCGGGCGTGCCGATATCGTGGCCAGCCGAAAAATGCTTGCCCTCGCCACGCAACACAATCACTTTGACATCGTCGTCGGCCACCGCTTTACGAAACGCAGCATCCAACTCGTAAGTCATTTTGCCATTCTGCGCATTGTTGTACTCAGGTCGCGCCATGGTCACATAGGCAATGCCCTCTTCGACCTCGTATTTGACTGTGGGGGCGTCGTAATTGAATTCGGGTTTATCCGACATGATGTCTCCTGCCTTAGCCTCGGCGATCGCCGGGCGGGTTATCTTTTAGCTGCTTAGCGCGCGCATTCAGCGGGTCAAGCTCAGCAATAATAGCAAGTTGCTCAACCGTAGGCGCTGGCGTCACACCGAGATTATCGGCCACAGCCAACTCAAAGCCCGTATTATCGCGGACTTCTTGCTCCGTCACACCAGGGTGCAAGCTCACAATGCGCATTTGATGATTTGGACCATTAAAATCCATCACGCACAAATCGGTAATGACGGTGCGCACGTCAATATCATCTAAGCTGTAGCCCTTAGGTAATCGATCGGGGTTATATCCAATAGAACCCACCACATCACATTCACCCTCAACGAACACGCGAGTCGAATGTTTGGGCACAAAAAACGAGTTGCCGTGTGATATGGAGTTGCCAGGAAAGCCTCGAACGCCTAGCAGCTGCACTTTGGGTTGCTGATAGGTGCCGCCCAAGGCTGAGATGTTCGCCTGCCCAAAGCGGTCAATCTGACTGGGACCCACCATGGCGTGACGTTTGCCACTCCAAACGTTATCAAAGACCGCCCGAAAACCCAGCCAAGTCTCGTTGGCCTGACCCGCATGGCTTTTCATGCCTGACACCGGGTTGGGTTTAGACAGCAAAAACGACTGGCTGTCGGTCATCATCAAATCGGGATTGGTTGTGCTCATCGCTAAACTCGCGGCCAAGCGAGGCAACAAGCCAATACCCGTCGCCAATACTTCACCTTCGTTATCAAACACCCGCGAGGCGGCAACGACCATCAGTTCTGCCAAGCTGTAGCTTGAGGCTACTTCACTCATTGTCTTACTCCTTAATACGCGGGCAAAGGCAACGCTTGGATGGCATCCAAGCCACCCACAGCTGCTTGATAATCTTGTTCAGTTTTGCCGCGCACGTGCGCATCGACGTAGGCATCAAACTCACCCGCACCTACCGCTTCGCCGTACGCTTTAAAATGCTTAACATCAAAGCCGTACAGAGGGTCAGACGAGCTAGGGTGCGCCCCACCGGGAATGTGCACCACAGACTGAGTGTGACAACGCTCCCAGAACACCGATCGCGCGACGGCCGGATCGGCAAAATGTTCCGTTGGCACGACTTCATCACACGACACAATAGTGTGCTTTGCCGCGCGCGCGAACAAGTCATCCATGTAAACGTCGGGGCTTGCAATTTCACACACGCCACGCTCATCACAACGGGTCGCGTGGATCAGTGCCACATCCATATTTAGAGCCGGCATTGCCACCCACTCTTTGTCGTCGTAAGGGCTATCGATAACCTTCAATTCGGGGTTGCGAGCGACCACGTCGGTTCCCAAGCCGACATTCGTCGGGATGAACGGAATGCGCCAAGAGGCGGCGCGCAGACCCTGCAGCATCATACCTTCATCGATTTCTAGTACCTCTATGGCGCCGCTTTGGCGCGCAACCCTGAAACCGGGCTCTAAAGGCATAAAATCCAAAGACACAAACGCAAAGATAACTTTTTTAACTTTGCCGCTCGCACACAACATGCCGACATCAGCGCCGCCATAAGCAACAACCGTGAGGTCGGTGACATCCGAGCGCATCAACTCGCGCACTAAGGCCATTGGCTTGCGGCGAGGACCCCAGCCCCCGATCCCAATGGTCATACCGCTTTTTATCGAGGCAATGGCCTCTGCGGCTGTTTGCAATTTATTCATAAAGCACAGCGTCTACTATTCGAAGAATGAGAGGATCATTATGGTTCCCCAGCCCCTATGCCTCATCATCCATGTAGACTATGACAATACCTGAGGACTACATTAGGGTCTGCGTTCTAGAAACTTGGAATCTATTTCAGTGCCAAACTCCTCACCAAACACCACTGTCGAGCTTATTTATCGAGCCGCCGAGCTTTATCAAGACCGTCCTTTCATAGAAGAAAACGGCACACAACTTAGCTTCTCGGAATTCAAGCAAGCCTGCATTGAGACCGCCGCAGGCCTTAAACAGCTAGGATTCAAACCTGGCGACCGAGCCGCGATATGGGCACCCAATATTTCTGAGTGGGTCATTGCAGCGTTCGGGACGCATTTTGCGGGCGGTCAAATCGTGACGCTCAATACGCGATACAAAGGTGAGGAAGCCGCGGCTATTTTAAATGACAGCCAGGCATCGACACTGTTTGTCATGGGGCAATTCTTAGGCAATGATTATCTGGGAATGATCGCCAACCTAGAGCTACCGCACCTGAAACACCGCGTTCAATTACGAGGCAAAGCAGAGCCGTCAGCCACCCAACATTGGGATGAACTGCAAAACACAGGACGTGCATGGATCGCCGAGCACGGCAAGGAAGCCATCGAGCATGAGGCGCTGTCGATATCCGGTGAGGCGATTTCCGACATCATGTTCACTTCAGGCACCACCGGTCGCGCCAAAGGCGTGCTCTGTGGGCACCAACAAAACGTTCAGTCTTTTACCACGTTTTCTGAAATCCTCGGGCTCAACGACACCGATCGATATCTCATTATTAATCCCTTTTTTCACAGCTTTGGGTTTAAAGCAGGCCTGCTGGCCTGTCTCAGCCAAGGCTGCACAGTGCTACCCGAAGCCGTATTTGATGTGGACAAAATCCTAGAGCGCATCGACAACGAAAACATCACTGTCATGCCAGGACCACCGACGATATTTCAATCGATTTTAGCCCACCCCAATCGCAGCAAGTACTCACTTGCAAGCCTAACAAAATGCACAACAGGTGCGGCGGTAATCCCCACCGAACTCATCATTGCCATGCGCGATGAGCTAAAAATTTCCACTATTATTACAGCGTACGGTTTATCGGAAAGCTGCGGTCTAGCAACCATGTGCCGCCAAGGCGATGCACCAGACACTATCGCCAAAACATCCGGGCGCGCCATTCCCGCAGTCGAAGTACGCTGCGTTGATGAGCAGGGCAATGAAGTCGCAGCGGGTGAGCAAGGTGAAATCGTGATTCGAGGCTTTAATGTCATGCAGGGTTATCTAGATAACCCTGAGGCCACCGCAGAAACCATCGACACAGAGGGCTGGCTCCACACCGGCGATGTAGGCCGAATGGACGAAGAGGGCAACCTGACGATTACCGATCGTTTGAAAGATATGTATATCAGCGGAGGTTTCAACTGCTATCCAGCGGAAATCGAGTCAACGCTCTTACGCCATGCGGACGTCGTGCAAGCCGCGGTTATTGGCTATCCTGATGAACGTATGGGCGAGGTCGGCTGGGCTTTTGTAACGTTAAAACAAGGCGCAACCGCAAACGCCGCAGAAATTAGCGCCTGGGCGCGGGACAACATGGCGAATTACAAGGCGCCGCGGAAGGTCATTATTCTAGATGCCCTTCCGTTAAACGCATCAGGCAAAGTACTCAAACCCACTTTGCGCCAAGGGGCGCTCGATGGGACGCTACGATAAGGAGAAGCACAATGGCCATTAAAAGCTTAGGTTACATCGGAGTAAATTCTACGGATCTATCGCAGTGGCGAACCTTTGCTTGCGATGTCATGGGCCTAGAAGACGTCAGCGCACGTCTGGAGTGTGATGACGCAACCGCTCTGTTCAAAATGGATGACCACCCATATCGCCTGATCGTGAATAAAAGTGATACCGATCAATTTGCTTTTTGCGGCTGGGAAACCAACAGCGAGGCGGGTCTACTAGAAGTTGCCGATGCTCTCACAGCCGCAGGTGTAGCTATCACATGGGCAGATGCCGACCATATTGCCGAGCGCCGCGTAACACAATTGTTGAGCTTCACAGACCCGTCGGGCACCCAACACGAGGTGTTTTATGGCGTGATTTCCGATTTCAAACGCTTAAATTCGCCAGCGGGCGTCAGTCACTTTGTGACAGGCAATCAAGGCATGGGCCACGTAGTGCTGCCTGCACCCAACTTCGACGAAACCTCATCGTTCTTCACCGAGGTTTTAGGCTTTGGCCTATCCGATTTGATGAAAATCAAGTTTACGCCAGATCCTGCCGAGCCCGAAAAACGCCTGTGGTTTATGCACTGCAATGAGCGACACCACAGCCTAGGCTTATTCGAAATGCCCTTGCCCTCAGGCTGCGTGCACGTCATGGTTGAGGTGCCCAGCGTCGATGAAGTTGGCCTTGGCAACGACAGACGCATCGCCGGGGGCGTTAAGCTAACGGGCACTTTGGGACGGCACGCCAACGACCACATGGTGTCGTTTTACATGCGCAGCCCAGCAGGCTTTGATATCGAATACGGCGCCGAGGGCCGCACCGTGGAAGACTGGGATAACTACCCGGTATTTCAAAGCACCGTTGCCAGTTTTTGGGGCCACGATTTCAGCGTAGGCCATGAGGACTAGTCCAGGCTAAAACCAGTTAATTCATTCGGGGTATGCACCAGGCAGGCAACTTTGCCAACATCAGTTCATGCACAAGGCATACCCCAGCGAGGAGAACATAATGACCTATTTAGTACCAGATTCTACGATCGCCTTGATCGAAGCCAGAGCGCCCGAGGCTCGCAAAAACCGCGTAATGTCACACGAAGTCGTGCAAGCGTTAAAAGACTGCGGCTTTTTTAAGATGTTTTTGCCCAAAAAGTGGGGAGGCTTAGAATGCCGCCCGCAAGAATTTTTCCGCGAGCAAATCCGTATTGCCGAGGCGGACATGAGCCACGCCTGGGCCAGCGGCATTATTGCCATTCACGCCTACCAAATTGCGATGATGGATCAAAAAGCACAAGAGACTGTGTACGGCGAAGACCCAAATACTCTCGTAAGTAGCTCCTACAACCCAGTGGGTGCAAAAGTAGAGCAAGTAGAAGGCGGCTGCATGGTTTCGGGTCGCTGGGGTTGGAGCTCCGGATCAGAACACTGTACATGGGCGTTGCTCGGCGGCATCGTTGCTAACGAAGGTTACCGAACATTCTTAATACCTCGCACGCAGTACGTCATCGAAGACACGTGGGACGTTATGGGTCTACAAGCAACAGGCTCAAATGATGTCGTTATTGAAGAGCCAATCTTCGTGCCCGATCACATGAGCCACAAACGCGACGACGGCTTCAACTGCGTGCATGAACAAGACAGTGCAATCTACGATTTATCTTGGGCACAAGGCTTCGTGCGGGTGGTCAATACGCCTGCGATCGGCGCCCTGAAAAAGGCACTAAAGATCTTCATCGAAACACGCTCAGGCGGATTCAAAACCACCACCGACATGACCAAGTTTGCGGCAGATGTCGAAGTCCAGGAACGCGTTGCGAAGGTTAAAAATATCATCTCTGAGCTTGAAGCCGTGCTGTTTAGCAACTTCGATAAAATGGAGGCGGCCAACTGGAAGCCCAGCATCGACGATCGTATCTTATACCGCTATCAAGCAAGCTTGGTTATTCCAAAAGCGATCGAAGCCATGGACTTACTGTACGACGCCGCCGGCGGCCGTTCGGTATTCAATGGCCACCCCATGATGGAGTTGTGGCACGATGTCCACATCGCGCGCTGCCACGTTGCTAACAACCCAACACCTTTTGCACGCAACCTAGGTAGCACGCAGTTGGGCATGGAAAACACGGACATCTTTATCTAGGAATTCTATGACCAATTCAGTATCGGGGCGCTACCTAGAAGTTTCTAGCCGCGTCACCATTCACTACACCGATCACCCTGCTCAAAATACCGAGCGGGGTGTTGTCGTTTTTGTTCACGGTAGCGGACCAGGCGCTAGTGGTTGGAGCAACTTCAAATTCAACGTTGCCGCCTTCCAAGACGCTGGCTTTAGATGCATCGTATTTGACCAACCGGGGTACGGGCTCACCTCCAAGCCAACCGATGTCGATCACACCCTAGATTTTTTCGTCGAAAACCTCGTGGGCTTACTCGATGGCCTGAACATCGACAAAATTACTTTGGTAGGTAATTCTTTAGGTGGAGCCGTCTCTCTTGGCATGGCATTAGCTCACCCCCAACGCGTCGAAAAACTCATCTTGATGGCGCCCGGTGGCATTGAAGAAAGAGAGACCTATTTTCAATGCATTGGGATTCAAGAAATGGTGAAGTTCCCGATGGGATCACCCGAATTCACTCGCGATGTCTTGGCCGAGCTGCTGACGCTGCTCGTTCACGACCCCAAACATGTCACCGACGAACTCGTACAAGAGCGCTGGGAGACTCTGCAAATTCAAAATCCGCATGTGCTCGCCACTATGGCTATCCCTAACGTAACCGACCAGCTGCATAAAATCGACTGCCCGGTGGCGCTATTTTGGGGCACAGACGACAAATTTTGCCCAGCCAGCGGTACGCAAAAGATCCTGGACCACTGTCCTAATGTGCAAGCTCACCTGCTTAACAACTGCGGGCACTGGGTCATGGTCGAATACGCCGAGTTTTTCAACCGTACCTGCATCGACTTTTTGACTCACGAGTAAGACTATGGCACTTACCGAACAACAGCGCGAAGCGTTAGGCTTGGAGTTGTATCAAGCCCTGCGAGGCGAACACACCGTCGAACCGTTCACCGATCGATTCGATGACATCGAAATCGAGGACGCCTATTACATTTCGCAAGCGATGCTAAAACCACGGATCGAACAAGACGGCGAAATAATCACGGGCAAAAAGATCGGCGTTACCTCTGCCGCGGTTCAGAACATGCTGGGGGTCTTTCAGCCTGACTTCGGGTTTTTAACCGACGCTATGGCTTACGACGATGGCGCAACCATTCCCGTTAAAGGTAATCTAATTCAGCCTCGAGCTGAAGGCGAAATCGCTTTCGTGCTCAAACAAGATCTACAAGGCCCTGGCGTGACGGAAGAACAGGTGCTTGCTGCGACCGACTACATAACGCCGTGCTTTGAAATCGTGGACTCTCGCATTCACAACTGGCAAATCAAAATTCAAGACACGGTAGCTGACAACGCCTCATGCGGTGTATACGTGCTTGGTAAAGATAAAATCGACCCCACGGGTCTGGCGCTGGATAAGCTAAAAGTCGTTGTGACCAAAAACGGCGAGTTTTTGAGCGAGGGCGAAGGCTCAGCGGTACAGGGCAATCCGCTAACTGCGGTGGCGTGGCTGGCAAATACGCTTGGCGAATTCGGCATTGTATTAAAAGCCGGCGAAGCCATCTTATCCGGATCACTGGTGCCTCTTGAAAGCGCAATATCAGGAGATACGTTTGAAATGACTATGACCGGCGAGGGTATCGAACCAAGCATGGTCAGCTGTCGTTTTAGCGATTAAGACAAAAAGCGATCTAACTATTAGGGATAGCGTCACCTGTCGTTAACACGCGTGAATCCGTTTAACGCGACGCAAAAAGGGAACTTACTATGACCAAAAAATTCAAGGCCGCCATTATCGGCCCTGGCAACATAGGCACCGATTTGTTAATGAAGTGTCTGCGCAGCGATATCATCGAGCCCGTTTGGATGGTGGGTATTGAAGAGTCGGCCGGCATCAAGCGTGCACGTGAATACGGATTACACGTCAGCACCGATGGCGTCGATGGACTGGTAGCAGCCTTTGACGAAGCGCCCGTAGACTTCGCGTTTGACGCAACCTCCGCCTATGTTCACGCCGAAAACTCGCGCAAGTTAAACGAACTGGGCGTAATGATGATCGACCTGACACCGGCCGCGATTGGCCCCTACTGTGTGCCACCGGTAAACCTCGATGCAATTATGGCCGACACCCCCAAAGACAACGTGAACATGGTCACTTGTGGTGGGCAAGCAACCATTCCATTAGTTGCCTCTGTTAGCCGTGTGCAGCCTGTAAGCTACGCAGAAATTGTCGCAACCGTTGCCTCAAAATCCGTGGGTATGGGCACGCGCGACAACATCGATGAATTTACCCGCACCACCTCAGCAGCGATTGCCCAAGTTGGCGGCGCAGACGAGGGCAAAGCCATCATTATTATCAACCCCGCTGAACCACCGCTCATCATGCGTGACACGGTGCACTGCTTAACTAAAGAGCCAGCAGATGCCGAGGCAATTACCGCTTCGGTGAAAGACATGGTTAAAGAAGTTCAAACCTACGTTCCCGGCTATCGCCTGCTGAATGACCCAATCATCGATGGCAATCGCGTTACGATCACAGTCGAGGTCGAAGGCTTGGGGGATTTCTTGCCCAAGTACGCGGGCAACCTAGACATTATGACGGCGGCTGGCCTAAAGACGGCTGAGATGATTGCACGCCGCAAACTGGCTGCAGGATAAGAGGTGAGTATGAATATTCAAGGACGTAAAGTTACTCTTCACGACATGTCATTGCGCGACGGCATGCACCCGCAACGACATCAGATATCAGTCGATCAAATGGTCGATATCGCTAAAGCCTTGGACGCGGCCAAGGTCCCCCTAATCGAGGTAACTCACGGTGACGGTCTAGGCGGCGCATCCGTGAACTACGGATTCCCTGCCCACACCGATCAAGAGTACATCACCGCGGTTGTGAATGCGGTCAGCACCAGCAAAGTATCCGCCCTGCTACTACCAGGAATTGGCACGGTAGATCACCTGCGTATGGCAGCGGATTGTGGTATTTCGACCATTCGCGTAGCGACACACTGTACCGAGGCTAACGTCTCGCGCCAGCATATCAATCTTGGCCGCGACATGGGTTTAGATACCGTGGGCTTTTTGATGATGGCTCACATGATTTCACCCGAAGAAATTTTAGAGCAAGCAAAACTCATGGAGTCTTACGGCGCCAACTGCATCTACTGCACTGACTCTGCAGGCTACATGTTGCCCGATGACGTGACCGAGCGTATTGCACTGCTGCGTGCAGAGCTTGCCCCCGAAACCGAGATTGGCTTTCACGGCCACCACAACATGGCAATGGGTGTCGCTAACTCATTGGCTGCGATCGAGGCGGGCGCCAACCGGATCGACGGTTCTGCCGCCGGCTTGGGCGCAGGCGCCGGCAACACACCACTGGAAGCGATGGCAGCGGTGTTGGACCGCATGGGCGCAGAAACCGGTATCGATATCTTCAAGCTCATGGATGCAGCAGAGGATCATGTACTACCCATTATGGATGAACCCGTGCGCTTAAGCCGTGACTCACTCGTGCTCGGTTACGCCGGCGCCTATTCGTCGTTCTTGCTGTTCGCCAAACGCGCACAGGCAAAATATGGCGTACCCTCACATGAAATTCTTCTAGAAATGGCCAATCGTAAAACCGTTGGCGGTCAAGAAGATTTGATCGAAGACATCGCCATGGAGATGGCCAGAAAACGCGGCTAAGCGACTTTGAATCGAACGCCAGCCGGACTGGCGTTCGATAGTTCTTGGGCGCTCGCAAAAAATAGTGTCTAATGATGCTCGTGGTCACCCGTGAATCGAGGGTTTATAACACCAATGAATACGCCTGACATCGAAGCGTTTTCGAAACTGATCGGTTGCCTGTACGACGGCCATATCGAGGAAGATCCGTATAACAATTTCCTTTATGGTGTGCGGCAAACCATCGACGCAACCTTCGCATCTATTACCATGCGCGAACCTACCGGCGACGATGGCGGTTTACTCTTTGTGTCGTGCGATAAGCTCCAAAAAACCTTAATCGACGATCACACCAACCCCTATACCGACCGTTACTACACCGCCAACCTGATGACCAACTTGCCGTGGGGGCAGGTGATCACCTTGAACGAGTGCTACCCCTACAGCTCGCTCGAAGAAACCGAGCTTTACCGCTTTTGCATGGTACCGCTCGACATTTACCACATGATTGGCATGGATCTGCGTAACGCTAACGGCCAACGCTTTAGCGTGCGATTTGCGCGACCTAAATCCGCCGATAATTTTGGTCCCGAGGAACGCGAGTTTTTAACGCTATTATCGCCTCACATTCAACGCGCCGTTGCCAACGGCATGCAGCTGATTCAATTAGACAACGAGCGAAAGCTTTATTCTAAAACCATCTCCAAACAGTCGATCGGCATTATTACGCTGGATGAGCGAGGCAAAGTCATCACCCGCAATGCCGTAGCGGATGAACTGATCCGCGAGAAAGACGGCATTCACATCGTGAACGACCACATTCACCTCGACAGCCAAGCCGCCAGAACCAAGTTAAACGGCTACATCGAGGAAGTTGTGCAAGCGCAACGCGCCCAAGCCCCGGCGCCGGTGAACGCCCTCTCCGTAGACCGCCCCTCGGGTAAAGCCGATCTCGAAATCCTAATCAAACCGATGATGATCGATAAGACCGTAGAACCTGGGCACACGCCGCATATGATCGTGTTTATTAACGGTCCGGAAAAGCGCTACGACATCGATATTCGTTTGCTCATGTCGCTTTATGGTCTAACGCGGGCTGAAGCCATGCTTGCCAAGTATCTGGCGGAAGGTGCTAACCTAGACCAGGCTGCGGGTGATTTGGGTATTGCACGCAACACGGCAAGGGCGCAGCTACGCTCAATTTTTGCCAAGACCGGCGTGTCACAACAGTCCATGCTGGTCAGCCTGATTTTAAAAAGTCTGGTCACCTTTTCTTAGGACACAAAAAAAGCCCACAGGAAGTGGGCTTTGGCGATTCCCTAAGACTTTAGCTTCTCGTATTTTCTGGACCCCAGAATGCACGCATTAAAACCACTTTGCCTTCGTCGTTAAATTTAAAAACGTCGATGATATCCATGTACATCGGTGCATCGCCAGCACCTATCGTAATCTGGAAGGGGAACGCGACCTCATTGGCAGCCACACGAATCGGACCCGATAACTCTGCGCCCTTAATATTTGCCAGCACACCACCGTAAAACTGCGTGATGGCTTCTCGCCCCGAAACGATATCGCTACCGATTGGGTCTTCAATTTGGGCATCGTCAGCGTACAAATCAACAATAACGTTGACGTCTTCGCCGGTCAGACCGTCCATATACTGCTGCACTGCTGCTGCGGCTTTTGCGTAATCCATTAATCGTGCTCCTTAGTCCATGAATGGAAGGCCGTCATCAATCGCGTGGTTGGCCTCGGCGGGTAGAGTAACGCCAGGAATCTGATGGAACCCGTTCAGTCCTTGCTGAATGGCTGTTGCCGTCTCAGCATCGGCGTAGAACTGCGAATACCACTTACGGCCAATTTTGAACGGCCCATCGGTCTTCAGCGCCATAGGTTTAATCGCAGGCTGTTTATGGCGCCAAATCTGGAAATCAGTCGCGAAAGCTTCTAGGG
>NZ_CBFHWH010000019.1:0-26175 GCF_965659035.1 Aequoribacter sp.
GTTTTTCCTGCAAGTGCGCCCAAGCCAGCGCCAATTTCTAGATCGAATTGCTCTAACAGCGCGGCTCGTACTGCACCGTCATCGACGCCCTCGGGTATGTTGACCGCATTGAGCTGGGGAAGGCGAACGTCTGCTGCAACGGCCATGCTCAGTCCCATGGCTTCTAATCCTGCAACAAGGGCTTTGTGGTGCAGTGCATGACGCGCATGCGCGGCAGCGAGACCTTCGGCCTCGACCAGGCGTAATGACTCGTGTAGCGCATACATCGCATTTACGGGCGCGGTGTGGTGATAGGCACGCTTTGTATTGGCGCCCCAGTAGCCCATGATGAGTTGCATGTCTAAAAACCAGCTTTGCACCTTGGTGCTGCGGTTGGCAATGACGTCTTGTGCTCGTTGACTGAAGGTGATGGGTGCAATGCCTGGCGTGCAAGACAGACACTTCTGCGTGCCCGAATAGGCGCAGTCAATGCCCCAGGTATCTACCTCTACGGGGATTCCAGCAAGCCCCGTGACCGTATCCATGATGACCAAGGCGTTATGCTTTTGAGCGATTGCTGCGAGCGCTTTGGCATCACTACGAGCCCCTGTAGAGGTCTCTGCATGCACAAAAGCCAGTGCCTTGATGTTGTCGTTTTCAAAGAACGCTTGTTCCACTTTATCCAAGGACACCGCGGTACCCCAAGTATCTTCTACCATGATCGCGCTGGCACCACAGCGCTCGACGTTCTCTTTCATGCGCCCGCCAAATACACCGTTCTGACACACAATGACTTTGTCGCCGGGCTCAATTAGGTTAACAAAGGCCGCTTCCATACCCGCCGAGCCTGGCGCTGAGATGGGTAATGTCAGTGCGTTGTCAGTTTGAAAAACGTACTGCAATAAACGTTTTATATCGTCCATTAAGGTGACGAACTGGGGATCTAGGTGGCCAATCGTCGGACGCCCCAAAGCCTCAAGGACTTGCGGCGGTACGTCGGAAGGGCCTGGGCCCATTAAAGTACGTAAAGGGGGGTGGAAAGCGCCAGTCATAGTAATCTCCTATTCAAAACACCAAGGCTACCAGTTTTTGCGTTAAAACATCAGCATTGGCGCGACGGCAATAGCCGGTATTTATTGTGTAAATAATGAGTTATGTCGGATGCGCGTGCGCGCGCTACTGGACATTCGCTGTTACAATGGCGTCTTGATTCGCCGAGATTACCCATGCATACCCCCGAAAAATCTGCAAATACGCCACTCGAATGGTTTGTGAGTTGTGCCAAAGGGCTTGAGCCCGTGTTGGCTGCTGAGATTCAAAGCTTGGGGGGCGACAATACACGTGAAGTTGTCGCAGGAGTTTATGCTCAGGCGCCTCAGGTGTTTGGTTTGCGCATGGTGCTTTGGAGCCGTGTTGCGAATCGTGTGATACGCTTGTTGGGTGAGTTTTCCGTCAAAACAGCAGATGAGCTGTACGAGCAATTAGTGCAACAAGACTGGCAGGCCTGGATTCGTCCGAATCAAAGCATGTCGGTTGATTTTCACGGTACCAACGAATTTTTACGCAACACTCAATTCAGCGCCCAAAAGGTCAAAGATGCCATTGTGGACCGCTTGTCCACGACCTTGGGAGCGAGGCCTAATGTCGATCGTAAGTCGCCCGATATTCGTTTTAACTGTCACCTAAAGCCGCAGGGGCTCAGTGTTGGAATTGATTACGGTGACGGGAGCTTACATTGGCGAGGATATCGGACAAGAAGTGGGGCTGCGCCTTTGAAAGAAACGCTGGCGGCCGCTATTTTGATGCGAGCGGGGTGGCCTAAGCTCGTTGAGGAACAAGGGGCCTTGGTTGATCCGATGTGCGGCACCGGTACCTTATTGATCGAAGGTGCAATGATGGCAGCTGATATGGCACCCGGGTTGCGCCGCAAGCGCTGCGGTTTTGAGCGTCTTCCAGATTTCATACCAGAGCAGTGGCGCATTCTAAAATCAGAGGCTGAAAAGCGAGCCGCTGCGGGCAAACAGCGTCTGCAGGATATCGAAATTCGAGGGTACGATGCCGACGCTCGTGCCGTTCGCGCTGCTGAGGAAAATATCGAGGCCTTGGGGCTTTCGGATTACGTGCGAGTGTCCGTAAAGCCCTTAGCCAAGTTGGCTAAGCCTACGCATCGGCCCTTAAACAAAGGCTTGGTTGTCTGTAACCCGCCCTACGGTGAGCGCCTGGGTGAGGCGGCCGCATTGCGCTATTTGTACAATCAGCTTGGTGAGCGCGCCAGCCGAGAATTTGCGGGCTGGGAGCTGGCGGTCTTAGCGGGTGAGGTTGCGCAATCGAAAGCGGTAGGGCTTCGCAGTCACAAGCAATATATTCTGTACAACGGTGCTCTAGCGGTCCACTTAGCCCTATTTACGCTGGGAGAGGATAACCGCTGGAAGGACTTAGGCGCAGCGCAGCAAACTGCCCAAGAGGTCCAAGGCGATAAAGCTTCGAGCATTGAAGCGTCTGAAGGCACACTCACGGCTGGCGGGCAGATGTTTTTGAATCGTATTCGCAAGAATAGAAAGCGATTGAAAGGGTGGTTAAAGCAGACTCAAACACAATGTTATCGACTGTATGATGCGGATATGCCGGAGTACTCGGTAGCCGTTGATGTGTATGATGGGAAGTTACATCTAGCTGAGTATCAAGCGCCCAAACACGTTGACGAGGAAGCGGCTATAGCGCGCCTTGAGGACGCCATTCATGCCTTGTGTGTCGAATTTAACGTTGCACCGTCGCAGATTTCGGTAAAACAACGGCGACGCCAACGCGGCCAATCACAATACGAGAAGCACAGCAGCCAAGGGCGCAAGCAGGTTGTACGAGAAGGAAAAGCCAAGCTTCTGGTGAATTTGCAGGATTATCTCGATACCGGCTTGTTTTTGGATCATCGTCCCATGCGCGCGCGCATTGCGGCCGAGGCCAAAGGTAAGCGCTTTTTAAATTTGTTCTGTTATACCGGTACGGCGAGTATTCACGCGGCCTTAGGGGGCGCGAAACGCACGGTGAGTGTCGATTTATCGAATACCTATACGGCTTGGTACCGCGAAAATTTGGCTCTTAATGGTCTGGCAGAAGCAACGAATGCGATCGTGCGTTCCGATGTGTCGGCTTGGCTGGGGACGACGAAAGAGCGTTTTGATTTAATCTTGTTGGATCCGCCGTCGTTTTCAAACTCTAAAAAAACCGACCAAAGCTTTGATGTTCAGCGCGATCAAGTCAGTTTAGTGCATGCGGCCATGGCCGTGCTTGAACCTTCGGGCGTTTTGTACTTTTCGAACAATCGTCGCGGATTTAAGTTAGACGACACGCTGGCAGAGACTTATGAGGTTCGCGACATCAGTGCGCAGACCTTGGATCCAGACTTCGAACGCAATCCGAAAATTCATCAGGCGTGGACGCTGCGCCATCGCGGTTCATGATCAGTGTCGTGTACCACTCGCAGTCGGGGCGTAGCGCCCTCATTGCACAGCAGGTAGCGCGGGGCGTGAAAACCGCAGCCCAGTGCGCTGTGTTTCGCGCGCTTGATGCCGGGGTAGACGTCTGGCTTGAGTCCGATGCAGTGTTACTGGTAGGCGCGGAAAATTCGGCAAGTCTTGCTGGTGAGTTCAAGGCGTTTTTGGATCGAACACTCTACCCGTTTTACGAGCAAGAACGAGTGGCTTTGGCCGCGATGTTAATTTGCGCCGGCAATGATGGGCGAGGCGCGCTTGCTCAGTTCGAGCGAGTTGCCAAAGGATTTCCCCTAAGGTTAATGGCTCCGACTGAAATTTTACTGGGTGAGCCTAGCGAGACTAGCTTGGCCTACGCCCGCGATTGGGGACAGGCCTTGAGTGAGGGTGTAAAAATGGGAATCTTTTGAAGAAATGCGGTCAAAAAAGCCCATCAGAATTGAGAAAATAAGCGCTTAGGCATAGACTTGCGCGCTGGTTTGAAATAGGGGAAAGGTATGGCAGGCAAGACTTTATACGACAAGTTGTGGGAGAGCCACCTAGTCGAGCTGCGCGATGACGGCACCGCGCTGATTTATATCGATCGTCATCTCATTCATGAGGTGACTTCGCCGCAAGCTTTCGAAGGCTTGCGCATTGCTGGGCGCAAGCCTTGGCGTCGAGATGCCAACCTCGCTGTGCCTGATCACAATGTGCCGACCGATGCCGAAGAGCGTGCGGGCGGTGTGGCAGGTATCGTTGACCCTGTGTCGCGCTTGCAGGTTCAAACGCTAGACGATAACTGCGAGGCATTCGATATTGTCGAAATACCGATTAACGACGTGCGCCAAGGAATTGTGCACGTGGTGGGGCCCGAGACCGGTGCGACCCTGCCGGGTATGACCGTGGTTTGCGGCGACTCCCATACGTCAACACACGGTGCTTTGGGCGCGCTTGCCCATGGTATCGGTACCTCAGAGGTCGAACACGTGTTGGCCACACAGTGTTTGATCCAACGTAAAATGAAGAACTTGCGTGTCCGAGTCGAAGGGCAGCTCGTTGCGGGTGTTACAGCCAAGGATATGGCCTTGGCGATTATTGGCACGATTGGAACTGCAGGTGGCACGGGCTATGCCATCGAATTCGCCGGTAGTGCGGTGCAGGCGTTAAGCATGGAAGGGCGCATGACGTTGTGCAATATGTCGATCGAGGCGGGCGCTCGAATGGGCATGGTAGGGGTTGACCAAGTGACCTTAGATTATGTGAAAGGCCGTCCCTACGCGCCAAGCGGTGCACTGTGGGATCAGGCTGAAGCCTACTGGCGCACGCTGCACTCTGATGCTGATGCGGTATTTGATCGTGAGGTCGTGCTAAGGGCTGAGGATATCAAGCCGCAAGTGACCTGGGGTACTTCTCCAGAAATGGTCTTGCCTGTTGATGCCTCTGTGCCTACCGTCGAAGCCCAAGCCGACGAGGTGAGTAAAACCAGTGTCAAGCGAGCGCTTGAGTACATGGGGCTGCAAGGTGGACAGGCAATCACCGATATCAAACTGGATCGTGTGTTTATTGGTTCGTGCACCAATTCACGCATCGAGGATATCCGCGAAGCGGCGGCGGTAGCGAAGGGTCGAAAAGTCGCGGCAAACGTCAAACAAGCCATGGTCGTGCCCGGTAGCGGTGAGGTTAAGGCACAAGCTGAAAGAGAAGGCCTACACACCATTCTGATCGAAGCCGGATTTGAATGGCGAGAACCCGGTTGCTCTATGTGTTTGGCGATGAACGCAGACAAATTGGGTTCTGGCGAACATTGCGCGAGCACCTCGAATCGCAATTTTGAAGGGCGGCAGGGTATCGGCGGGCGCACGCACCTAGTGAGCCCGGGTATGGCGGCAGCGGCTGCGATTGCCGGGCATTTTGTTGATGTGCGAGAGTTTGGAGGTCGAGCATGAAACCATTCGGAGCTTTAAATGGCCTAGCGGCCCCAATGGATCGAGCCAATGTCGATACCGATGTGATTATCCCGAAACAATTTCTGAAATCGATCAAGCGCTCGGGCTTTGGCCCCAACTTATTCGACGAACTGCGTTATTTGGATGAAGGTCAGCCTGATTCGGACAACAGTCAGCGACCGCTAAATCCTGATTTTCCGCTGAATTTTGCGCGATACCAGGGTGCCGAGATCTTACTGACTCGGGCGAATTTTGGATGTGGTTCGTCACGTGAGCACGCGCCGTGGGCGCTCGCTGACTACGGCTTTCGAGCCATTATTGCGCCAAGTTTTGCGGACATTTTTCACAGCAACTGTTTTAAAAACGGCTTGTTACCTGTCGTTTTAGACGCGGATATCGTATCGACATTATTTGACGAGATGTACGCTAGCGAAGGTTATCGTCTAGCGATTGATTTGCAGGCTCAAACCGTCACTACGCCCAGTGGCACCGTGTATGAGTTCGAAGTCGATGCGTTTCGCAAAGACTGCTTGCTCAAGGGCTTAGACGATATTGGTTTGACGCTTGAGCAGGCGCCCGCGATCCATGCATTTGAAGAGAAATGGCGAGCCCAATCGCCGTGGTTGTTTGACGTAATAAAGTAGAGGAAACACCGTGACACATCGAGTACTTGTTTTACCAGGTGATGGTATTGGCCCAGAGGTTATGGCGGAAACCGTCGCTGTGATTGAACTGGTAAATCAAAAACTGGGTATCGAGATGAGCCTCGAACATGCGCTTCTGGGTGGCGCCGCTATCGATGCCGAGGGCGTGCCTTATCCGGAATCGACCGCGCAAAAAGCGCATCAAGCGGACGCGATTATTTTGGGTGCTGTAGGTGGTCCGAAATGGGATGGTTTGGATCGCGCTATTCGCCCCGAGAAAGGCTTGTTGGGTATACGTTCGGATTTGCAGCTATTCGGTAATCTTCGCCCCGCAATCTTGTATCCACAACTCGCGAGTGCTTCAAGCTTAAAGCCTGATCTGGTCGCTGGTTTGGATCTGCTGATTGTGAGGGAGCTCACCGGTGGTATTTACTTCGGACAGCCACGTGGTTTTGATACCACCGACGATGGTCAGCGTCGAGGTTACAATACTTATGTCTATACCGAGAGCGAAATACGCCGAGTCGCGGTGCTGGCCTTTGACTTGGCTCGCAAACGTGGTAGCCGCGTGTGCTCAGTTGACAAGGCGAACGTGTTAGAAGCCACCATGCTGTGGCGCGAAGTCGTGAACGAGGTGGCAAAAGATTACCCCGATGTCGAGCTGAGCCACATGTATGTCGACAACGCGGCGATGCAGCTTATTCGTGCTCCAAAGCAGTTTGATGTCATGGTTACCGGCAACATGTTTGGCGATATTTTATCCGATGCGGCAGCAATGCTCACAGGCTCCATCGGTATGTTGCCATCGGCGTCTCTGGATCAGGCAGGTCGCGGCATGTATGAACCTTGTCACGGTTCGGCCCCCGATATTGCAGGACAGGGTATTGCAAATCCCCTGGCGACGATTTTGTCGGCGGCGATGATGTATCGTTACAGTTTGAATGAACCGCAAGCGGCCGACGCCATAGAGCGCGCTGTCGGTGTGGTTTTGGATCAGGGTTACCGCACGGGTGATATTGCCGCAGCGGGCGAGGAATCAGTTTCAACATCAACTATGGGTGCGGCGGTTCGCGCGGCACTTGAAAACGTTCTGTAAGGTAGGATGAGCATGAGTCAAGGAGTTAATGTCGCGGTTGTCGGTGCTACAGGTGCTGTAGGGGAAGCCATGATCGAGATACTCGAGCAACGCAATTTTCCGGTGAACAACCTGTACGCACTAGCGAGCGCCCGCTCGGCGGGTAAGACCATTCGTTTTAAGGGCCGCAGCGTTACGGTGACCGATTTGGCTGAATTTGATTTCAGTCAAGCGCAAATTGGCTTGTTTTCTGCCGGTGGCAGCATCTCTGAAGAATACGCCCCGAAGGCGGCAGCGGCAGGCTGTGTGGTTATCGATAACACTTCACACTTTCGCCGCGACGAAGATATCCCACTGGTTGTGCCTGAAGTGAATCCGCACGCGATTGCCGGCTATACTAATCGCGGTATTATTGCTAACCCCAATTGCTCAACGATTCAGATGTTGGTGGCGTTAAAGCCCATTTATGACAAGGTCGGTATTGAGCGTATCAATGTATGCACCTACCAGGCTGTTTCAGGTACGGGTAAAGAAGCCATTGAGGAGCTGGCGACGCAAACCGCTAAGCTATTAAACGGACAAGCCGCGGACGCAGAGGTTTATCCTAAGCAAATCGCGTTTAACGCCTTGCCACACATCGATACTTTCCAAGACAATGGCTACACTCGTGAAGAAATGAAAATGGTCTGGGAGACCCAGAAAATCTTTGAAGACGACGCGATTGTGGTGAATCCTACTTGTGTTCGTATTCCTGTATTTTTCGGTCACTCAGAGGCGGTCCACATCGAAACTCGTGACAAGCTAACGCTTGAAGACGCTCGAGCATTGCTGGAAAGCGCGCCCGGTGTTGTCGTTATGGATGAGCGTGAGGCAGGGGGTTACCCGACAGCCGTAACTGAAGCGGCTGGGCAGGATCCAGTTTATGTCGGTCGCATGCGTGAGGATATTTCACATCCGCGTGGTTTTAATTTGTGGATTGTGGCCGATAATGTTCGAAAAGGCGCGGCATTGAATAGTGTTCAAATTGCTGAGCTCTTGATCAAAGAGCATTTATAAATGATACTTTAGTGACGTGCTAAGTTGTTTCTAAGCAAAACGAGCACGTCCAAGACGTTAAAAAACATACCAAGGCCACTGACACAGCTAGACTGGCGGTAAAAAAGGCATTCATTATGAAGCGAAAATTGCTCGCTATTGCGCTTGCGGCGACTGCATTTAAGACACAATTTGCTTCGGCACTAGGACTCGGTGATATTGAGCTCGAGTCCTACCTAAATGAACCTCTCAACGCCCGAATTGAAATTCTAAATACCGAAGGTCTGTTGCCGACACAAATTTTGGTTAAGCTTGCATCAGATAAAGACTTTGAGCGCGTTGGCATTGAACGCAATTTTTTCTTAACGGGCATTAATTTTCAGGTTGTTGTGGATACCGGCGGTGAAAGCTATGTCGCGGTGACGACACGCGAGCCTGTCAGAGAACCCTATCTCGATTTCGTATTAGAAACGAAATGGCCCAGCGGTCGTTTGCTGCGCGAGTACACACTGTTGCTGGATCCTCCAGTGTTTGATGACGGCATTGTTATCTCGGCCACCGATGTAGTGACTAGCGCTGATCGTTCACAAGATCAAGGTGCGGCGCCGTCTCGCCAGTCAACAACCACCTCGAGAGCCACAGGCGAAGAAAGCATTACTGATCGACCGCAGACCGGCCAGAACTATCGAGTCAAGCCCAATGAAACTCTCTGGGAAATCGCTCTGGAGGCGAAACTTCCCGGCTCGTCGGTGCAAGCGACGATGCTTGAAATTCAGCGCCAAAACCCAGACGCGTTCATCAACAACAACATCAATTTACTGAAAGCCGGGCGTGTGGTCTATTTACCGACCGAGCTTGATGCAAGTTTGAGCGATAGTGAAGTGGTGTTGGCGAACATTCGGCGTCAGAATCAAGATTGGCGAGCAGGGCGTGTATCACAACCCGCAGCCAAACTGCGTATTGCGGCCGATAGCGTCGATACTGATTCCGAATCGGCCGGCACTGTTGCGACAAAGGATCGCTCGGCGAGTGAAACGAGTGATTCTGGGTTTGCCGTCAACGATGAACGTCTCGCCCAGCTGCAAAAACAATTAGCCAGCGTCGAAGATCAGCTGGCGGTAATGCAGGCGATTATCGAAACCAAAGATGAGCAGATCGCGCTTTTGCGTGATGCGCTTGGGAACAAGGACTCAGCGCCTGTCGCAGAGCAACAGACGACAGCGAAGCCGCCGCAAGAAACGACGGCGCAAGCAACTCAGGCTGAGGTGAAAGCGACGGAGACGGAGAGCAAAGCACCCGCGACCGTAGTCGATTTGAATGCACCAGCCGTAAAAGCCGTACCCGAGGTCAGCACAGCGGCTCCGACAAAGTCCGAGGGATTGTCTATTTCTATGATTGCCGGCGGGGTGGGTCTTGCCGCCTTGTTAGCCGCTTTGGGTTTATATTGGCAACGCCGTCGTAGCTCGTCATTAAACGAAGAGGATGATCTGGAAGATCTCTCCGATAGTCTAGACGATGACGTTTTCGCTGGCGTAAGCCTCAGCGACTCTGGTCTGGAAATTGATCACGATTCCAACGACGACGATCTGCCGTCTCACGTTACAGATTCGTTCAAAGGTTCAACAGCGGCGACCAATGAATACGCGTCGGACATGGATATCGAAGATGCCTTGGCCGAGGCTGATATTTATATCGCTTACGGCCGCATCAGCCAAGCCATTGATTTACTGCAGGGGTCGCTCGAGAAGAATCCGAGTGCTGATGAGTGCCGATTGAAATTAGTGGAGGTGTTGGTAGACGCGGGTCGGGAAGACGACGCTCGTAACGCCTACCAAGGCGTATTGGACAACTGTTCACGTGACATCGTGGTTCGAGCTGACGAGCTGATGATGCGTGGTGGTTTCATCGAACAAGAGCAGTCCGGGAGTAACGATGAGGTCTTTGATCTCGGTGCCGATTCCTCAATGTTTGGCCCCTTTGGCGACGCCCTTGACAGTCTGTTGGATGAAAAGCCCCCTGCAGGTGCCGCTAGTGCAGGTGCAGCGACAGATAATGCGGCGGATGATGCGGCAGTGGAACATGAGCAAGAACATACCGCTGACCTAGCTGATGCAAGCGCTGCTGCCAAAGAGATAGAGGTGGGCTCGGACGAGGCCAGTGAGTTTGATTTGTCGGAGTTTGAGGAGGATGTTGCTAAAGTTCTTGCAGACGTTCCTGCCGACGCCGCCTTTGACCGCAACAGCGATGCCGAAGAGGAAGCCCAAAGCGATGGTCCTGATGAGGTGGATGCCTTTTTCGACCAACTGCAAACCCAGCAGCAAGCGCGTTTGCGTGAAGAACGCGAGGCTGAAATGCGAGCTCGCGAGAGAGAGTTAGCCGCACAACAAGTGGCGCAAAATGGTGATGCTCTGGATGACATCATGCTTGACCACGATGAGCAAGCAGCTGTTGCTGAGGCGAGCGATGAATTGTTAGAAGAGTTCGATCTGTCGCATCTCTTGGATGACGCTGAGGCCGAGGCTCCGATCCAGCCAGATGCCGCGGCCGCTCCAAGCGAAGACGAAGAGGACGACTCCTATTCGCTGGATTTCTCTGATATGGATCTTAAAAGTGGTCCAGCGGATATGACCGATGAGATCGATTTGTCGGATTTTGCGCTCGCCGAGGATGAAGCCGATGACGATGTTGACGTAAGCGATTTATTCGAGCTTGAGTCAGCCCCTACTGCGAGCGACGATGAACACGATGAAATATTTGTGGCAGAGGGTGAAGACGCCCCCGCTGCGAAACTTGATCTAGCGCGAGCGTACATCGATATGGAAGACTTTGACTCGGCGCGCAGCATTCTCGAAGATGTGGTCGAAACAGGCAATGATGCGCAACGACGTGAAGCTGACGCCTTACTTACAACTCTGCTGTGAGTTTTAGCGACACCCCTTTAGCTGTAGGGCAGTCTCTTGCATTAGCTGTGGAGTACAACGGCAGTCTATTTCATGGGTGGCAGCGTCAAGGTGGCACTGATCAGACGGTCCAAGAAACTCTAGAGGCTGCCCTTAGCCAAATTGCCAATCACGATGTCCGTGTGGCTTGTGCGGGGCGGACCGATGCTGGTGTGCACGCGACGTCTCAAGTTGTGTCGTTTAAAGCGCCGGTGTCTAGAAGTCTTAAGGCCTGGGTGGTTGGTTCTAATGCGGTGTTGCCCCCTACGGTCCGGGTTCATTGGGCAAGTGCAGTTCCTGATGAGTTTCATGCTCGATTTTCAGCGACACAAAGAACCTATCGCTACGTATGGTGTGTTCAAGAAGTGCGGCCTACCTCACTATTGAAGCAGGTGACTTGGTCGCGCAATGCCCTGTGTTCCCAGACAATGAATGAAGCGGCCCAGAGTTTAATCGGTGAGCAAGACTTCTCGGCGTTTCGCGCCGCCAGCTGCCAGTCGAATACGCCTTTTCGCGAAGTACAGGCGGTCAGTGTTGTCGGTCGAGGCCCGTTTGTTGTCATGGAGATTCGAGCCAACGCGTTTTTGCACCATATGGTACGTAATATCGCTGGTTCATTAAGCTTGGTAGGTCGTGGGTTAAAGCCAATGGACTGGATTGCTCAACTTTTACAGGGCAAAGACCGAACTGTCGCAGCCGATACCGCACCTCCCGATGGTTTGTATTTGACCTCAGTCGCTTACCCTCGCAAGTACCAGCTTCCAGATGCGGTCGGTGGGCCTATATTCTTGCCCTAGGGCTAGCGACTCAACTCCCTAAATCTGTTATAATGCGCGCCAATTTTCTGGAGCGAAAACCCTGGCTACTCGAATCAAAATCTGTGGAATTACCTCGGTACAGGATGCCTTAATGGTGGCGTCTGAGGGCGCTGATGCCATCGGTTTGGTATTTTATGAGCCAAGTCCCAGGGCAGTCTCTATTGCAAGGGCCAAGCAGATACGCGAGGCGATATCGCCGATGGTGACTTTGGTCGCGTTGGTGGTGGATGCGTCAGCTGAGACTGTGAGGCAAATCATTGGCGAGGTGCAACCCGACATCATTCAGTACCACGGAAACGAAACAGCAGAGTTTTGTCGTGCGATCGGACACCCCTACTGGAAGGCGGTTCGAGTTCGAAACGCTCAGGATGTGATCACTGCCATCAATGAGTTTGGGACCGCAAGATCCCTGTTGTTAGACGCTTGGGTTGATGGTGTCCCAGGCGGCACAGGGCACGAGATTGACCCGTCTGCCATGCCTGAGTCATTGCATCGCCCCTGGATTCTAGCGGGCGGTCTTAAGCCTGAGAATGTCAGCAAGGCTTTGTTGCACTATCGTCCAAGTGCTGTTGATGTCAGCAGTGGCGTTGAGTCTAGCTCAGGTGTAAAAGACCCACTGAAAGTTCGCGCATTCGTTAATGCGGTAAAGTCATTTGATAAGGTAAAACCCCATGAATAAACCCATCGATCCAAGCGTATATGCGCAGGTGCCCGATGCCAACGGTCGTTTTGGCCCCTATGGCGGCAAATTTGTGTCAGAAACGCTGATGTCGGCTCTAGCTGACCTAGAACGCGTCTACATCCAGTTGAAAGATGACCCGGATTTTCAGAAAGAATTTGATGCGTATTTGGCGCACTTTGTGGGGCGCCCCTCGCCTTTGTACGAGGCCGAGCGCTGGTCTGATGAAATCGGTGGAGCACGTATTTACTTTAAGCGCGAAGATTTGAATCACACCGGTGCGCACAAAGTCAACAACACGGTGGGTCAGGCGCTACTTGCGAAATTCATGGGTAAAAAACGTGTCATTGCAGAGACCGGTGCGGGTCAACACGGCGTTGCAAGCGCTACCATTGCGGCGCGTTTGGGCATGGAATGCCATGTGTTCATGGGCGAGGAGGACGTCCGGCGCCAAGCACTCAACGTGTATCGAATGCGTCTCCTAGGTGCTAACGTGGTGTCGGTCACCTCAGGGTCAAGAACCCTAAAAGACGCCATGAACGAAGCCATGCGCGATTGGGTCACTAACGTTGACGATACCTTTTACATTATTGGTACCGTCGCAGGGCCGCATCCCTACCCAATGTTGGTGCGCGATTTCCAAAGTGTTATTGGCCGCGAAGCGAGAGCGCAAAGTTTGAATCAGATAGGACGTTTGCCCGATGCTTTGGTGGCTTGTGTTGGCGGTGGCAGTAACGCAATTGGGTTATTCCATCCCTTCCTAGAAGACGAAGGTGTTGCCATCTACGGGGTAGAAGCCGGTGGTCATGGTGTTGAGACCAATGAGCATGCTGCGCCATTGACGGCGGGGACGCCGGGTGTCCTGCACGGTAATCGCACTTACCTGATGCAAGACGAAGACGGACAAATCATGCACACGCACTCGGTATCTGCTGGGTTGGACTACCCGGGTGTTGGGCCTGAACACTCGTGGCTCAAAGACATCGGACGGGTTAACTACGTGGTGGCAAATGACGACGAGGCGCTCGCAGCGTTTCACAAAGTGACTCGCACCGAGGGGATCATGCCGGCATTGGAAACCTCGCATGCACTGGCATACGCCGCAAAGTTGGCGGCGACCATGACACCCGACCAAAGCATTATCGTGAATTTATCAGGTCGCGGCGATAAGGATATTTTTACGGTCGCCGAAGTGGATGGCGCAGACATTTTTGGAGAAAAATAAATTGAGTCGAATTCAAGCAAAGTGGCAGTCGCTGCTTGCCGAAAGTAAAAAAGCGGTCATTCCCTACGTTGTGGGGGGTGACCCAGAACCAGCTGTTACCGTCAGTTTAATGCATGATCTAGTAGCGGCTGGTGCCGATATGTTAGAGCTCGGTGTGCCGTTTTCGGATCCTATGGCCGAGGGGCCTGCAATTCAAAAAGGGCACGAACGCGCCTTGGCGCACTCTGTCAGTCTGCGTAAATGCCTAGCCATGGCCGCTGAATTTCGGACACAAGACGCCAAGACGCCGATTATACTCATGGGTTACGCTAATCCGATTGAGCATATGGGGTATTCGGCCTTCGCTGATGCTGCCGCAGAGGCTGGTGTAGACGGTGTTATCACGGTCGATCTGCCACCCGAGGAAGTCGCGGCGATGAACCTCGAGTTGAAGCGCGTCGGTATTGATAATATTTTCTTGATCGCGCCAACTACGCCAGACGAGCGCATTCCACTGATTATTCAGCAGGCCAGCGGATTCATTTATTACGTCTCTTTGAAAGGTGTGACTGGCGCTGGGCATTTAAATACCAACGAGGTGGCTGCCAAGGTAAAGCAGATTAAGGCCGGTACCGAATTACCTGTCGTAGTCGGCTTTGGTATCAAAGACGCGGAATCGGCAGCGCGTGTGGGTGCCGAAGCCGATGGTGTGGTTGTAGGAAGCGCTTTGGTGAATCTTCTGGGTGATGAGTCGCAGTCGATAGAAGCTCGAGTTAAAGCGGCAGTGTCGTTGTTAGGCGACATCCGCAGTGGCGTATAGCGAGGCTTTAATGCATTACCGGACCGGCGTATACTTGCCGCTTACGGAGGGACTATGAGCTGGCTAGATAAAATTTTGCCCACGGGGGTTCGCAAAGATACCTCGGAAAAACGAGCCAATGTGCCGGAAGGCCTATGGAAAAAGTGCGTTAAATGCGAGGCGGTGCTGTATCGTCCAGAGCTTGAGCGCAACGCGGATGTCTGTCCTAAATGCGATCACCACATGCGTATTGGCGCGCGACGTCGTTTGGCATTGTTTCTGGACGAGGGCAGTGGCCGAGAGATCTTAGCGGATATCGAGCCTATTGATCGCTTAAAGTTTAAAGACAAAAAGCGCTATAAAGATCGCCTCAGTGCAGCACAGAAATCGACCGGTGAACGCGATGCTCTGATTGCGATGCAGGGTACAGTTTTGTCGTTACCCGTGGTTGCAGTCGCCTTTGAGTTTAATTTCCACGGTGGTTCGATGGGTTACGTGGTGGGCGAAAAGTTCACTCGTGCAGCGACTATCGCCATCAAGCAAAAGCAGCCCTTGGTATGCTTTTCCGCCTCGGGCGGTGCACGCATGCAAGAGGCGCTTATTTCTCTAATGCAGATGGCCAAAACATCGGCTGTTATCGAGCGTATGAAGCAAGAGGGTATTCCCTACATTTCGGTGATGACAGACCCTATTTATGGTGGGGTGTCGGCCTCGTTAGCGTTGCTGGGCGATATTAACGTTGCTGAGCCTGATGCGCGTGCAGGTTTTGCTGGCCCCAACATTATTGAGCAGACTATTCGTCAGAAATTGCCACCAGGTTTTCAGCGGAGTGAATTTTTGTTGGAACATGGTGCCATCGACATGATCGTGCATCGCAATGATATGCGCGAAACGCTCGGTGGCTTGTTGCAAAAACTGACGCATTCGGCCTCCACGCGGGGCAGCGCAACTGCGGATGAGCTAGTTGACTCTGATGCCAGCGAAAACGCTTGAGGCGTGGCTCGAACATTTAGAGCACGCCCATTCGAAACCCATTGATTTAAGTCTTGAACGCGCTGCCGAAGTGGCGGCGCGTCTGCGCTTGCGTTCTGCGGGAAAAATTTTGACGGTTGCCGGAACTAACGGCAAGGGCTCGACGGTGGCGACCGTTAACGCCTTGTTGCGTGCCCAGGGGGTTGCGGTTGGCGTATTTACCTCGCCCCACATCGTGTCATTTAACGAGCGGATCGTGATTAACGATGAGCTTGCTAGCGATGCGGCTATCGTCGACGCTTTTGAGGCAATTGAGCAGGCACGCGGTGAAATCTCGCTAACCTATTACGAATTCTCTGCACTGGCGGCTGCGTTTATTTTTCAGCAAGCCCAGGTCGATGTTTGGATACTTGAAGTGGGGCTTGGTGGACGTTTAGATGCGGTGAATATTTTTGACGCCGACGTCGCAGTCGTTACCAGTATCGATCTTGATCATCAAGATTATTTAGGCGACACCAGAGAGCTTATCGCGATCGAAAAGGCTGGCGTCGCGCGTGCTGGAGCACCCTGTGTCGTCGCTGAATCGAACTTGCCGAGGACCCTGTTGCCTGAGTTAAACCGCATAGGCGCAGTGACCGTGCGCGTCAATACTGATTACGAGTTGCGGTTTGATCCCTTTCGTTGGTCGGGTAAATGGCAATCGAGTGAAGGGCACATCAATCTGATCAACTTGCCTCGAAGCGCCTTATTACCCTCGAATTTAGCAGCAGGCGTGCAGGCTCTGCTCTGCCTGGGGTATGGTCTTCCTGGCAATGCATCTGCTGTGTTAACAAGCCTGCAGGTCCCCGGTCGTCGCGAGATTCGTGATCTCCAAAATCGAACTGTGCTGGTTGATGTGGCTCATAATCCTGCTGCAATTAAAGCCTTGGCTGAATTTGTTGAAGCGCGGTTCGCCCCTAAGACCTGTCGCGCTGTATTTTCTGCCATGATCGATAAAGACACTGGTACAATGTTCGCGTTAGCGGCGGATACCATTAGCCACTGGTATTTGCCCAATCAGGCGCACAATCCCAGAGTCGCCAAGGCGCTCGAATTAAAAGCGGTCTTGGAGAACGGGACGGGCCAAGGCGCTAAGTGCTACGACACTGTTGCGCACGCGTGCGAGGCAATGTGGCAAGAGTCACAACAAGATGACTTATTATTGATAATCGGGTCGTTTACGACCGTAGCGGCGTTTGAGGTTTGGGCGCGTCAAACGGAGAATTAAGACCAAGATGTTGCGACAACGACTAGTAGGGGCTTTAGTCTTAACCGCCTTAGGCGTGGTTTTTTGGCCAATTATATTTGTGGACCAATCGCTGCAAACGCCCGCTGAGCGTCTTCAGGTTCCGAGCGTTGAGACCTACGAGCCGCTTACCCCCGTTGATGAAAGCGAGTTTCAGTGGCCAGCCATAGAGGTCGATGCAAGTCGTAATCCTCAGGCAGATTCCGACGAGCCCGATGTTGCCGAAGATGCCGCCAAAACTGCTGAGCTGTTATCGGGTGATACGGCTTTACCGGCTGCAGCCATCACTAACAAGGATTTGACGGAGCCTCCCGAGGATATTGAACTCGATGACAAGGGGCGCCCAATTGCTTACACACTGCAGGTCGTTAGCATGGCGCGCAAAAGCGATGCTCGTTCGGTGTCCCTAAAATTACAAGAACTTGGGTATAAGGCTTATGTCGTAGAGGTCGATCGTCCCGAGGGAATCCGATACCGAGTGTATGTGGGACCGAAGTATCAAAAACGGGACTTAGCGCCTGTGAAGGCGGCGGTGGATGAAGCACTGTCAGTCAAATCCTTGATTGTGCGCTATTGGCCCTAGGAGAACGCATGCTCGATACAACAACGTTTAATTGGGTCGATTGGGGCATTGTCTGTGTCTTAGGTTTGTCGATTTTTTTGAGTTTGTGGCGTGGGTTTGTTCGCGAGGCCCTGTCGCTGCTCGGATGGATCGCTGGCTTTATTCTTGCCAGTCGTTATTCGCCTTGGCTGGCGAGTTATCTAAGTGACTGGATCAGCGGCGATGTGGTTCGCCAAGTCGTTGCGTTCTTGGGTGTCATGGTGGCGACTTTAATTGCGACATCTTTGGTGAGTCGACTGCTTCAATCGGTGATCCAAGCAGTGGGACTTTCGTTTTTTGATCGAATCTTAGGCTCAGCTTTTGGGCTTGTCCGCGGCGTTGTTGTTTTGCTTATCATGGCTTACGCGCTAAAATTGCTCGCGCCGCAAACGCAGGATGCTATGGATCAGTCTGTGCTTATGCCGCATATCGATACGATGTTGAACTGGAGCCAGGCGCAACTGCAAGATGCTCGCGTGCCGACCATCTGAACCTTAAAAATATTATTGGGAAACAACTATGTGTGGATTAGCGGGTATTGTTGGCAAGCGTGATGTTGCGCCTGATATCTATGATGCATTAACTGTGCTTCAGCACCGGGGCCAAGATGCCGCGGGTATCATGACTTCCTACCAAGGCCGTTTTACCCAGCGCAAATCAGAAGGTTTGGTTCGTGATGTATTTCGTCAGCATCATATGCAGCGTTTGCGTGGTGCTGTGGGTATAGGCCACGTACGCTACCCAACAGCCGGGAGCAGTGGTCCGGCCTTAGCCCAACCGTTTTACGTGAATTCGCCTTACGGTATCGCCTTGGCACACAATGGTAACTTAACAAATTCGGCTAAGCTCACTCACGAGATGTTTCAGAGTGATTTGCGTCATTTGAACACCGACAGTGATTCCGAGGTGTTGTTGAATGTCTTCGCGCATGAGCTTCAGGTTCAGCGACAATTGTTCCCAAGTGCAGAGGATATTTTTGCCGCGGTGGCGGGTGTGCACCGGCGCTGTGTAGGGGGTTATGCCGCCATCGCTTTAATCGTCAATTACGGCATCGTGGGCTTTAGAGACCCTTGGGGTATTCGTCCCTTGGTGTTGGGTCAGCGCGAGACATCCGAAGGCACGGAGTACATGCTGGCCTCGGAGAGTGTTGCCCTTGATGTACTTGGCTTTGAGCTCATTGACGACGTAGCCCCGGGCGAGGCCGTCTATATATCCGAAAAAGGCGAGCTCTTTCGTCGGCAGTGTGCGGCTAAACCTAAACTGTTGCCTTGTATTTTTGAGCACGTGTACTTCGCTCGCCCAGATTCCATGATGGACGGCATTTCGGTATACAAAACTCGGATGCGTCAGGGCGAGGCTCTGGCAAAAAAAGTCATGGATTTGCGTCCTGATCATGAGATTGATGTGGTGATTCCCATCCCGGATACCAGCCGTATTGCCGCCCAAGCGATGGCCCATGAATTGGGTATTAAGTTCCGCGAAGGCTTCATGAAGAATCGCTACATCGGCCGAACGTTCATTATGCCTGGCCAAAACGAGCGCAAAAAATCGGTGCGCCAAAAGTTAAATCCAGTACCTCTGGAGTTTGAAGGCAAGACGGTCATGTTGGTCGACGACTCGATTGTTCGTGGTACAACATGCCGCCAAATTATTCAGATGGCGCGTGATGCCGGTGCTAAACAAGTTTATTTTGCCAGTGCCTGTCCTCCGGTACGTTACCCAAATGTTTACGGTATCGATATGCCCTCGGCGGAAGAGCTGATCGCGCACAATCGCACCGAACAGGAAGTCTGTGAAGCCATCGGCGCTGATTGGTTGGTCTTTCAGAACCTCGACGATTTGATCAAATGTTCGATGGAAGGTAACCCCCAAGTTGACGGCTTTGACTGCTCGGTATTTAACAAAAACTACGTCACCGGCGATGTTGATGACGCCTACTTGTTATCTGTGCACAATGCCCGCAACGATTCCGCCCAGGAAGAACGTCGTGCAGCGGAGGCGGCGGGCCGTTCGGTAATTGGTATTCATAACGATGATCAATCCTAGGAGCGCAACTCGTGTCGTTTGAATTTGACCCATCGGAATTCGATGCCGAGACGCTCGCGATTCGTGCTGGTTTCGAGCGCAGCCAGCACGGCGAGCATAGCGAGCCTATATATCTGACCTCGAGCTACATTTTTGATAGTGCTGAAGATGCCGCAGCGCGCTTTCGTGGTGAGGCCGAGGGCCCGGTATATGCTCGCTACACCAACCCAACGGTGAACCTATTCGAGTCGCGTTTGGCCGCTCTAGAAGGTGGGGAAGAGGCGGTTGCGACCTCGTCCGGCATGGCGGCCATACTGGCTACCTGCATGGCGTTTTTGTCAGCCGGTGATGAAGTATTGTGCTCCGCCGATGTGTTTGGGTCTACCACGGGTCTGTTCTCGAAGTATATGGTCAAGTTCGGTGTGAAAACCCACTACCTGCCTCTTGGCGACATGGGTGCGTGGGAGGCCGCGGCCAACGAGAAAACCAAATTACTGTTTCTGGAAACACCCTCGAACCCTTTGTGTCGCGTAGCTGACATTCGTGCCTTTGCCAATTTGGCCAAACGTGTTGGTGCGCGTTTGGCGGTGGATAACTGTTTTTGCACGCCAGCTCTGCAGCAGCCATTGCTGCACGGCGCGGATTTGGTGATTCATTCGGCCACCAAATACCTTGACGGGCAGGGTCGCACACTCGGTGGTGCTGTTGTGGGTACGCATGCAGATATGGCCGAAGTTCGGGCTTTTTTGCGTACCTGTGGGCCGACCATGAGCCCTTTCAACGCCTGGGTCTTTCTGAAAGGATTAGAGACTCTCAGCCTGCGCATGGAACGCCATTGTGCCAATGCTCAGGGCTTGGCCGAGTGGTTGTTGCTGCAAGATCAGGTGACATCGGTCAACTACGCTGGCTTAAAGAATCACCCAGGGCACGCGTTAGCTGCTGCGCAGCAAACCGGATTTGGCGGGGTGTTAAGTTTTACGGTAAAAGGCGGGCGTGAGGCGGCCTGGGCCTGCATAAATGGGGTGCGTTGGCTGAGCTTAACGGCAAACCTAGGCGATGCGAAAACGACGATCGTGCATCCAGCGACGACGACCCATGGTCGTCTGAGCGATCAAGAGCGGGACGCGGCCGGTATTACTGAGAATTTAATCCGTATCTCCGTTGGTTTGGAGTCACTAAAAGATATTCAGGATGATCTGAAGCACGGTTTATCGTGTATATTGGCAGGATAGTGTGATGAGAGAGGTAACATGCTTAATCCTATCCTCGCCGAGGTTCACGATGCCATCGCGCAGCGTCTACTGGGTAAGTCAGAGGCCATAAAGCTCGCCCTGTGCGCCATCCTGGCCCGTGGGCATATCCTGATTGAAGATCTACCCGGTATGGGTAAAACCACTTTAGCCCACAGCTTGGCACAATCTCTTGGTTTGCAATACGCTCGGGTACAGTTCACTAGCGACTTGTTGCCTGCGGATATTTTAGGCTTGTCGGTCTTTGATGCGCGCGAAAACCGGTTTGAGTTTCATCAAGGCCCCGTATTTTCTCAGGTGCTGTTGGCTGATGAGATCAACCGCGCCACTCCGCGCACACAAAGCGCCTTGCTAGAAGCGATGGCCGAAGGGCAGGTGTCGATCGATGGTGAAACCCGTGCTCTGCCCGAGCCCTTTATTGTGATTGCCACACAAAACCCCAGTGAGCAAATGGGGACGTATCCTTTGCCTGAATCGCAGCTGGATCGTTTTTTAATTCGAATGACGTTGGGCTACCCCGACAAGGACTCAGAGCTCGCTTTGTTTCAGCGTGTCGTCGGGCGCGACCGACAACAACTGCCCAAGACGATGACCCCTTTGACCGATACCGAGGGTTTGCAAGCACTTCAAGCCAAGGTGGGTCAGGTCAGTGCGACCGATGATGTTCTGCATTATGTGAGTCGTTTAGTGCAAGCCACCCGTAATCATCCTGACTGCGCCTTGGGGTTGTCTCCGCGAGGGGCTTTGGCGCTTCTTGAAGCATCCAAAGCCTGGGCCTACCTTGAAGGTCGGCAATATATCCTTCCAGATGACGTGCAGGCCGTGTTTCCGGCTGTGGCAGGGCATCGCTTGGTGCCGGCCGCGGGGTCAGCTAGCGGCAGTCGGCAAATCGTGCGTGCTCTGCTAGCCACCGTAAACGTATTAAGGCAGGCATAGCGGCAGCATGTTCTCGTCGCTGCGGACTCGATGGCAGGCACGCTGGCAACAATTTTTTGCGAGTCGAAGTCCGCGTCAGGCGAGTCTTACACTGACGCAAAAGAGTATTTATATTCTGCCAACGCGCGGCGGCTTCGTGTTCTTACTGTTGTTGTTGGTGCTTCTAGTAGCCGGTATTAATTATCAGAACAACCTAATCTACGGATTAACGTTTTGGTTGGCGACCGTGTTCTTGCTGGCCACCTGGCACACCTATCAAAATATGGCCGGTCTGCAGCTCTCAGCACGCGCTACCGCCTCGGTATTTGCGGGAAGCACTGCCCAGTTTGAGTTGGCGCTGCAAGCGGGCGAAAACAAGCACGCCTTGCAGCTCGCTGTGCGCACAACGCATGGCGACAGTCAGAGCGTTGTTACGGTAGGCGAGACCTTGGTCAGGTTGCTTTGGTCAGAGCCCACGACTCATCGCGGCTGGTATAAGCCCGAGAGGCTGACTTTGTCGTCTAGTGCGCCCTTTGGTTTGTTTCGGTGTTGGGCTTATGCCTGGCTTGATGCGCGAGCCTTGGTGTATCCGCGGCCCATTGATGCTGTGATCATGACTGACGGGGCGGGGCAAGGTGAGACGCGCCCGCTCGGCAGTACCACGACGCAAGAACTAGATGGCTTTCGACCTTATCGAGCGGGAGATCATCGCAAGCATATTCACTGGGCAACGCTCGCGAAGGGACAACCCTTACAAACCCGAGAACAGGCCTTGCAACAAGAGAATGAATCCTGGGTTCTGTGGGACCATTACGCTGGGACCATCGAGCAGCGCTTGAGCGCCATGTGCCATAGGGTGCTGATATTGTCCGAGCAGGATAAGTTATTTGGTCTGCAGCTACCGGATCAGCAGGTCACACCGGCTCGCGGCCATGAGCACCGCGCTCAGTGCTTGCAAGCTTTGGCCTTGTACCGTTTGGCTGAGGAGGCATCGTAATGTTAATTCCTCGCGCAGTGTTATTAATGATTTTCGGACTGATGCCCGTGCTACTGGTGCCCCTATTGGAGGTTGTACCAAATTGGCTAATCGGCGTGTATTTGCTTGCGGGTGCTTGGCGCTACGGAGCGTATTTGGGTAGAGCGAACTACCCTAAAGCTTGGGTTAAAGTGCTGTTGGTGGTTGTCTCTGTTGGCGCTTTGGGTTGGGACATGGGTTCTTGGAAAGGTCTCGAGCCCATGGTGGCTCTATTGTTATTAGCGTTTGCCCTAAAAGTCACCGAGCTTGTTGCGGTGCGCGACACGTTGATCTTGATCTTAGTGGCGTATTTTATCGTCGCGGCGCAATTTTTATTCAGTCAAAGTTTGTTTGCCACCTTTCTTGGAATCGCTGAAGTTTGGTGGATTACTGCCGTACTGGTTGCGGTTAACTGTGGTACACAGCCTGGGCTATTGCGGCGCGCCTTGCAGCAGTCGAGCACTGTATTAGCGCAAGCGATCCCATTGATGTTGGTCTTATTTTTTATTTTTCCGCGCTTGGAGCCCTTCTGGGCCGTGCCACTGCAATCCTCTGGCGGTGTCACAGGGGTTAGTGATCGGATGAACCCTGGCGATATTGCCAATTTAAGCCGCTCAGCAGCCTTGGCGTTTCGCGCCGAATTTTCGGGCCCTGTTCCACCGAATCGGGAGTTGTATTGGCGTGCTTTGGTGCTGGACCGCCAGGTCGGTGAGACTTGGCGAGCCTCTATGCCAGAGCCTCGGCGTTCCTTACCCGATCTCAGTCCAGAGATCGATGTGACTATCACCCTGGAACCTACCGGACAGCGTTGGTTGCCGGTGCTTGAGACACCGGCAACTCTGTCGATGCAAGCGCTGATTGCAAGATCAAACACTGCATTTGCCAGCACCGACATAAAGTCAGACACGCGGTATCGTTTGCTGGCAACGCGAGATAATCGTTTCGATGCGATCCGTCCACTTGAGCGCTCGCGATTATTGCAGCTCAGCTCCGGACGAAACTCACAGACACGTACCTTAGCTCAGCAGTGGAGAAGCGAGTTAGCCAGCGATCGCGATTATATCGACGCTGTGTTTCGGTATTTTCGCGAGCAGCCATTTTATTACACTCTCAATCCGCCGACATTGGGACCAGACGGTGTTGATGAATTTTTATTTTCCACACAAAGGGGCTTTTGCGAGCATTACGCCGGCGCGTTTACCGAGCTGATGCGAGCCGCCGGAATTCCCGCGCGCGTGGTTACTGGGTACCAAGGTGGCGAGTTGAATCCAGTCTCGGGTGCCGTGGTTGTGCGCCAATACGATGCTCATGCCTGGTCTGAAGTTTGGCTCGAAGGACAGGGTTGGGTGCGTGTAGATCCGACCGCGGCAGTGGCGCCTGATCGCGTTGAATATGGGCTCGAACAAGCGCTGGCCGAGGAGGGTAGTTTCCTCGAGAACACCCCGCTATCGGCATTACATTTTAAAAATATTGCTTTGATTAACGCCATGCGTTTGCGCCTAGATGCCCTGAGTTATGAATGGCAAAGTTGGGTGTTGGGTTTTGACCGCAATACCCAATCGACGCTGCTAACGAGGCTGTTTCAGGGCAATGAACCATGGAAATACGCGCTGGCTCTGGCTGGTGCTTGGGCCCTGATCATGCTGCCCTTTGCCTTGCGTCTCTGGTTGTCGGAGCGGCCACATGTTACGCCGCAGGATCGAGTACTAGTAGATTTTTTGAGTTTGATGAGTCGCCATGGTTTTGACCGCAAGCCCGGTGAGTCTCTCGCTCACTTGCAAGGCCGCATCTCAGCGGCAAATTCGAACAAAGCGAATGCGGCAAATGCCTTCTTAAACACCTATAGCGCTTATCAATATCAGCCTAACAAAGCCCAATACATTAGCGTTAGGGACTTAAAGCGTTTGCTACGCGAGTGTAAACGAAGCTTTAAGGCATAAAAAAACCGCCTCGAGAGGCGGTTTGTTCAGCTGCATTTGGCTTAAGCAACTTGATCGATCTGAACCGCGCCGATGCGCTTACCGTCTTCTGCGCTTTTCAGGAACGACGCCATTTGGTCAAAGTTCATGTAGCGATAAATCTCTGAAGACATCGAGTCTAGCTTGTCTGCGTATTCCAGATACTCCGCCGGTGTGGGTAAGCGACCTAGAATCGCACCAATGGCCGCCAACTCTGCAGAGGTAAGGTAAACATTGGCACCATCACCTAAACGGTTCGGGAAGTTACGCGTCGAGGTCGACAAAACGGTTGAATTTGGCGCTACGCGTGCTTGGTTACCCATGCACAGCGAGCAGCCAGGCATTTCCATGCGTGCCCCAGCGCGGCCGAAGATGTTGTAATAACCTTCTTCCATCAGCTGGTGCTCGTCCATTTTGGTCGGTGGCGCCAGCCACAAGCGAGTTGCCATCGCGCCTTTATGCGCATCGAGTAACTTACCTGCGGCGCGGAAGTGGCCGATGTTAGTCATACAGCTACCAATGAAGACTTCGTTAACCGAATCGCCAGCTACCTCAGACAGCAAACGTGCATCGTCTGGGTCATTAGGGGCACAAACGATGGGTTCTTTGACTTCGTTCAGATCGATTTCGATGACTGCGGCGTATTCCGCATCGGCATCAGCCCGCATTAACGATGGGTTTGCCAGCCATTCTTCCATTGCGCGTGCACGACGCTCAAGCGTGCGTGGGTCGCCATAACCGTCGGCGATCATTGAGCGCAACAAGACAATGTTAGAGCGCAGGTATTCGGCGACTGATTCTTCAGACAGATCAATCGTACATCCGCCTGCTGAGCGCTCTGCAGATGCGTCCGACAATTCAAAGGCTTGCTCTACGGTTAAGTGGCGCAGACCTTCAATTTCGAGGATGCGGCCGGAGAAGATGTTCTTCTTGCCCTTTTTCTCGACGGTGAGCAAACCTTGTTGAATCGCGTAGTAGGGGATGGCGTGCACCAAATCACGTAGGGTGATACCAGGTTGCATTTCACCTTTAAAGCGAACCAGTACCGACTCAGGCATGTCTAATGGCATAACGCCAGTCGCCGCAGCGAACGCGACCAAACCAGAACCCGCTGGGAATGATACGCCCATGGGGAAGCGGGTGTGTGAGTCACCGCCGGTGCCTACTGTGTCGGGCAACAACATGCGGTTCAACCACGAGTGAATAATACCGTCGCCGGGGCGCAACGATACGCCACCACGGGTCATAATAAAGTCAGGCAACGTGTGCTGAGTTTCAATATCGACGGGTTTCGGGTAGGCGGCCGTGTGACAAAACGACTGCATGGTCAAATCCGCAGAGAAACCCAGACAAGCCAGGTCTTTTAGCTCGTCGCGAGTCATGGGGCCAGTCGTATCCTGAGAGCCCACTGTCGTCATACGGGGTTCGCAGTAGGTGCCGGGGCGAATGCCATCGGTACCGCAGGCTTTGCCCACCATTTTTTGCGCCAAAGTGTAACCTTTGCCTGTATCTTCGGGCTGATCGGGCGTACGGAACAAGTCGGTGCGGGGCAGTCCTAATGATTCG